>NZ_JBYSXG010000001.1:0-192774 GCF_058782005.1 Sphingomonas sp. FW306-1B-B10E | reverse complement strand
CCCCCAACCCCTCCCCTGAAGGGGAGGGGCTTTTTCATGCCGAGGATTGAATGACCGAACCGCTTCGTATCGCACTTGCCGGCCTGGGAACCGTGGGCGCGGGGGTGATTCGTCTGCTCGACGCGAACGGCGCGCTCATCGCCCGGCGTGCGGGGCGGCCGATCGAGGTCGTCGCGGTCTCGGCACGCGACCGCACCAAGGACCGCGGCGTCGACATCACGCGCTTCGACTGGATCGACGACCCCGCCGAGCTGGCGCGGCACCCCCAGGCCGATGTCGTGGTCGAACTGGTCGGCGGCTCCGACGGCCCCGCGCTCGCGCTCGCCCGCGGCACGCTCGCTGCCGGCAAGAGCCTGGTCACCGCCAACAAGGCAATGATCGCGCATCACGGGCTCGAGCTCGCGCGCGTTGCCGAGGCCGCCAATCTCGCGCTCAAGTTCGAGGCCGCGGTAGCGGGCGGAGTCCCCGTGATCAAGGGGCTGCGCGAAGGCGCCGCCGCCAACGAGATCGCCCGCGTCTACGGCATCCTCAACGGCACCTGCAATTTCATCCTCTCCAAGATGGAAGCCGAGGGTCGCGACTTTGCCGAGATCCTCAGCGAGGCGCAGGCACTGGGCTATGCCGAGGCGGATCCCAGCTTCGACATCGACGGCGTCGACGCCGCGCACAAGCTCTCGATCCTGGCCAGCGTCGCGTTCGGCGCGCAGCCGGCATTCGATGACGTCGCGATCACCGGCGTCCGCCACGTCATCGCCGCCGACATCGCCGAGGCGGCGGCGCTCGGTTACCGAATCCGCCTGCTCGGCGTCGCCGATGCCGGCCCGCACGGGCTTTTCCAGCGCGTCCATCCGCACCTCGTTCCCTTGAGCCACCCGCTCGCACACGTCCTCGGCTCGACCAACGCCGTCGTCGCCGAGGGCAATTTCGTCGGCCGGCTGCTGTTCCAGGGCGCCGGCGCGGGCGACGGCCCGACCGCGAGCGCGGTCGTCGCCGACCTGATCGACATCGCCCGCGGCGAGTTCGGCCCGCCCTACGCGATGCCCGCGGATGCACTCGCCAAACAGATCGCCGCCGACAGCGGCGAGCGCAGGGCGCGCGCCTATGTCCGGCTGACCGTCGCGGACAAGGTCGGGGTGCTCGCCGAGATCGCCGCGGCGATGCGCGATGCCGGGGTGTCGATCGAGAGCCTGATCCAGCGCGGCGCCCAGCCCGACGGCAGCGTCCTCGTCGCGATCGTCACCCATGAAGGCCCCGAACGCAGCGTCGCCCAGGCGCTGGAAAAGCTGCGCGGCTCGCAGAGCCTCGTCGGCGAACCGATGTGGATGCACATTCTGGGGGAGTAAAACCCGCCGCCTCCACCCGTTCGTGCTGAGCTTGTCGAAGCACGGCTCTCCCCAAGCAGATCGCTCGCGGCGCGCCGCCCTTCGACAAGCTCAGGGCGAACCGGGGGGAAGGATCACGGCGCCAGTTCGCGCTTGACCCATTTGAGCCCGCGGCCGCCGCCCGCCGAGACGCTGACTCCCACCGACCCGCAATGCGCAGTGAAGGCGCCCTTGCCGCATTCGGGCTCGGTCCGCCCGCCCACCAGCCGCGCGACGCGCTGGTCAGGCAATTCCTGGCGCGACGGCGGCACGAACGGCACGCGGTAGCGATCGGCATCGCGGAGCGCGCAGATCACGACCTCGTCCGAATCCGCCGCAGCCTTGCACTGGACGTCGCCCGCGGTCCTGGCGCGATATTCGGCGATCGCCGCGGCCACCGCGGGCGCCTCCTGCGCAAGCAACAAAAGGGGCAGCAGCATCCACGGATCCTTTCGCTTGCGACGAAGCGAGGCTGGCGCACGGTTGTAGCAGAATTACGAAAGGCCTGACAGCGCTAGCAGCCTCGACAGTGCAACATCGGGCCCCTATCGCGACCGCAACATGTAAGGGGATTACCAGCCGATGACGACCGCCAGCACCGTTCTCGATCGTGTCCTCGTGCTCGAGATGGTGCGCGTCACCGAGGCCGCGGCGATCGCCGCCTCCAGCCTGGTCGGGCGCGGCGACGAGAAGGCGGCTGACCATGTCGCGGTCGAGGCGATGCGCGAGGCGCTCAACTCGCTCTACATGGACGGCACCGTGGTGATCGGCGAGGGCGAGCGCGACGAGGCACCGATGCTCTATATCGGCGAGAAGGTCGGCAGCGCGATCGGCAAGGGCCCCAAGATCGACATCGCGCTCGATCCGCTCGAGGGCACGACGATCTGCGCTAAGGCCGGCCCCAATGCGCTCGCGGTGCTCGCGGTCGCCGAGCATGGCGGGCTGCTCAATGCCCCCGACGTCTATATGGACAAGATCGCGGTCGGACCCGGCTATCCCGACGGCGTGATCGACCTCGCCAAGTCGCCGAGCGACAATGTGCGCGCGCTCGCCGCAGCGAAGGGCGTCGCGCCCAACGAGATCATCGTCTGTGTGCTCGATCGCCCGCGCCACGAGAAGATGATCGCCGAGCTCCGCGCGCTGGGCTGCGGCATCGTGCTGATCGGCGACGGCGACGTCGCGGGGGTGATCGCCACCACCAACCCGGACACCACGATCGACATCTATATGGGCTCGGGCGGCGCCCCCGAGGGCGTGCTCGCCTGCGCGGCTTTGCGTTGCGTCGGCGGCCAGTTCAAGGGCCGGCTGGTGTTCCGCAACGACGACGAGCGCGCCCGCGCGCGCAAATGGGGGATCGAGGATCTCGACAAGATCTACGACCTCACCGAGCTTGCCCGCGGCGACTGCATCTTCGCGGCGACCGGGGTGACCGACGGCTCGCTGCTCGAAGGCGTCAAGCGCGTTCGCGGCAAGATGACCACCGAGAGCGTGGTGATGCGCGCCAGCTCGGGCACCGTGCGCTGGGTCAAGGGCGAGCACCGGCTGGGCTGAGCGGCGACGCATAGTGCTCCTGCGAAAGCAGGAGCCCAGGGTAGTGCAGTACTCCGTCATCCTGGGCTCCTGCTTTCGCAGGAGCACTGGAGGTCCGGTGTTCGCCGGGATGACGATGATATCCCCACCCCGTTCGCCCTGAGCTTGTCGAAGGGCCGTTCTTCTCTTCCACAGCGGGAGAAGAAAGGACGGTGCTTCGACAAGCTCAGCACGAACGGAGGGAGACGCTTGCCCCTTCATCCCTAGCGCCTTACCCCTCCCGGCATCATTCGGGAGGACGGCATGCGCAGGTTGGGTTTCGTGGCTCTGGCGGCGCTTGCCGTCCCGCTCTCCGCTGCGCCCGCACGCCAGCAAGCAACCGCCCCCGCCGACTCCCCCTTCACCTACGAAGAGATTTTGGTGCCGATGCGCGACGGCGCCAAGCTGCAGACCGTGATCCTCCGCCCGCGCGGCCAGGCCGGCAAGCTGCCGATCCTGCTTCAGCGCACGCCGTACGGCGTCCCCGGCCAGGCACCCGCGAGCGTCCCCGCCTCGATGCGCTTCCTGATGCAGGACGGGTATATCCTCGTCTTTCAGAACATGCGCGGCCAGTTCAAATCGGACGGCGACTTCAACATGTCGATGGCGCTCGACGCCAAGGGCGCGAAGGGCGTCGACGAGGCCACCGACGCCTATGACACGGTCGACTGGCTGGTGAAGAACGTCGCGGACAACAACGGCAAGGTCGGCATGTTCGGCGTTTCCTATCCAGGCTACGCCTCGGCGGTAGCGCTCGCCCGCCCGCACCCGGCGCTCAAGGCGGTCAGCCCGCAGGCAGCGTGGAACGACTGGTGGATCAACGACGATCTTCACCGCTACG
Organism: Sphingomonas sp. FW306-1B-B10E; assembly: GCF_058782005.1. Classification (NCBI taxonomy): domain Bacteria; kingdom Pseudomonadati; phylum Pseudomonadota; class Alphaproteobacteria; order Sphingomonadales; family Sphingomonadaceae; genus Sphingomonas; species Sphingomonas sp. FW306-1B-B10E. Next base: position 189,003 of record NZ_JBYSXG010000001.1, on the reverse strand, counting down.
GCGCGATGCGGCTGTCCTACGCGACCGACTGGCTGTTCAGCCTCCAGAATAACGATCAGGGCAACGACTTCGACTATGGCGGCAAGGCCCCGGTCGACAGCTACGACTGGTTCCTCAAGCTGGGCCCCGTAGCCAATCTCGACAAGCTCTACTTCAAGGGCTCGGTGCCGCAGCTCACCGCGATGATCGAGCATCCCGATTATGACGCTTTCTGGAAGGGCCAGCGCTGGACCGAACGGCTTGGCCGCACCACCGTGCCGACGCTCCACGTCGCCGGTTTCTGGGACCAGGAAGATCCGCTCGGCACTTGGAAGATCTACGAGAAGATGGAAGCGCAGGACCCCGACCATCTCAACATGATCGTCGCCGGCCCCTGGGCGCACGGCACCTGGCACACCAATGCCAGCGATGTCGGCTATCTCAAGTTCGGCAAGGACAGCGGCGTCGATTTCATGCGCGACATCGAGGCGCCGTTCTTCGCTTATTGGCTCCATGGCAAGGGGACCAAGCCGACCGGCGAGGCGCGGATGTTCCAGAGCGGCTCGTGGGAATGGAAAAGCTACGCCAAATGGCCCGCGCCGGGCGCGACGCTGACCAACCTTTATCTGCAGGCCGACGGCACGCTCTCCTTCACCCCGCCCGCCGAGCCGGGCCAGTGCCGCGAGTACGTCTCCGACCCCGCCAATCCGGTGCCCTTCCGCGAGCGCCCGATCTCGCGCACCTATCCCTCGCTCGAATGGCGCTGGTGGGAGGCGGCCGACCAGCGCTTCGCCGATCACCGCCCCGACGTGCTGAGCTATACCAGTGCGCCGCTCGACACCGACCTCACCGTGACCGGCGAAATCGCGGCGAAGCTGATGGCCTCGACCTCGGGCACCGACAGCGACTTCGTCGTCAAGCTGATCGACGTGCTTCCCGACGATTACGAGCCCGCGCGCGGCGGTGCGCTGGGCGAATATCCGCGCACGATGAACGGCTATCAGTTCCCGATCGCGATGGAGATCCGCCGCGGTCGCTACCTGCGGAGCTTCGAGAAGGCGACGCCGCTGACGCCCAACCAAGTGGTTGCCTGGGACGTGCCGCTGCGCAGCCACGACCATGTCTTCAAGAAGGGCCACCGCATCATGGTCCAGGTCCAGTCGAGCTGGTTCCCGGTAATAGACCGCAACCCACAGAAGTTTGTGCCGAATATCTACAAGGCGGCGCCCGAGGACTTCGTCAAGGCGACCCAGCGGGTGTGCGGCGGATCGCTGGTCGCGCTGCCGGTGATGCGCTAATCGCGCGCGGCAAAGTTTAGAAAGTTGCGGTCCTGGCGCGGGTCCGCAACTTTGCCGCCCAAGACGCGCGGCGGGGACGCCGCCGGGCGCGCAATCGCGGCGTTGACGGAGAACCAGCTGGCGCATCGGCCAGGGTAGATCAGACCAAATCCTACATTGGAAGAGGGCGCGCGGTCAGCTTGGGAGAACCGCGCCGAGCATCAGGTACGCGCCGTCGCCATAGGACGGGTCGACCGTCCGCGGAACGTAAGCAAAGCCCTGGGCGGTCCAGTATCGATCGGCGCCGCCGACCGCCATCAGCGCGATGTCGGACAGGCCGAGCGCACGCGCCTGCGCCCTGACGAAGTCGAGCGCCGCCTTGCCCGCCCCGCTCCCGCGCGCGGCGGGCAACAAAGCGATGTCGTGGAGATAATAGGGCGTCTGCATCGGGCGGGATCGCGCCGAGCATCGCGCCCAGCTTGGGCGGGTCTTCGCGATGCCAGGGGTGGCTGATCAGATAGCCGACGACGGCGCCACCCTGTTCGAACACGCGGCAGCCTTCGGAATATAGCGCCAGCCGCTCGGCATAGACCGCCATCGGTTCGGTAAAGCGGCCATGCACCGCGTCCGAGATCGCCGAGACCGCGGGGAGATCGCCTTCGCGCATCGGCCGCCAGGCGCCGGTCAACAAAATGTGCCCTGTTCCCCGGCGAAGGCCGGGGCCCAGTTGCAACTGCTCTCCAGGACAGCACGCGCTCTCGACTTCGTCGATACTGGGCCCCGGCCTCCGCCGGGGAACAAGCGGGTTCTGGCCAACGGGAGATCCCTAGTTCTTCAGCCGGTACCCCGTCCGGAAGATCGCGACGATCAGCCCGAGGCACAGCACCAGGAACAGCCCCGTCACCCCGAGGCTCCACCCCACGCTGACGTCGCCCGCGCCGAAGAAGCTCCAGCGAAAGCCGCTCACCAGATACACGACCGGATTGAACAGGCTCACCGTGTGCCAGGGCTCCGGGAGCATGTCGATCGAGTAGAAGGCGCCGCCCAGGAAGGTCAGCGGCGTCACTAGCAAGGCCGGCACGATGTTCAATTGCTCGAAGCCCTTGGCCCAGATGCCGATGATGAAGCCGAACATGCTGAACGTCACTGAGGTCAGCATTAAGAACGCCAGCATCGCCGCCGGGTGGTCGATCCGCAGCGGCACGAAGAAGGCCGAGGTGACCAGAATGATCAGCCCGATCACGATCGACTTGGTCGCCGCCGCACCGACGAAACCGATCACCATCTCGACCGCGGAGATCGGCGCCGACAGCAGTTCGAACACCGTGCCGGTGAATTTCGGGAAATAGATGCCGATCGAGGCATTGGCGATGCTCTGGGTGAGCAGCGACAGCATGATCAGCCCGGGCACGAGGAAGCTGCCGTAATTGACGTCGCCGATCGACTGGATCCGGCTGCCGATCGCCCCGCCGAACACGATGAAATAGAGCGACGTGGTGATCACCGGCGTCGCGACGCTCTGCCACAGCGTGCGCAGCGTGCGCGCCATCTCGAACTTGTAGATCGCCCAGATGCCGTGGAAATTGACGCCGGTCATGCCGCGGCTCCTTCGTTCGACGCGTGCTTGGTTTCGACAAGGTCGACGAAGATATCCTCGAGGCTCGACTTGCTAGTGTCGAGATCCTTGAACGCGATCCCCAGCTCGGAGAGCTTGCGAAGCAGCGACGGAATGCCGGTGCGCTCGGCCTGTGCGTCGAACACGTAGCGCAGGCGGTGTCCCTCATCCTCGAGGCTGAGATGCCATTCGTCGAGCTCGGCGGGCACCGCGGTCATCGGCTCGACCAAAGCGATGTCCATCTCGCGCTTGCCGAGCTTCTTCATCAGCGCGGCCTTTTCCTCGACGAGCAGCAGCTGGCCCTTGTTGATCACGCCCACCCGGTCGGCCATTTCCTCGGCCTCCTCGATATAGTGCGTGGTGAGGATGATCGTGGTGCCGCGCTCGCGCAGCTTGCCGATCATCTTCCACATGTCGCGGCGGAGCGACACGTCGACCCCCGCGGTGGGCTCGTCGAGGAAGAGCACGTCGGGCTCGTGGCTGAGCGCCTTGGCGATCATCACGCGGCGCTTCATGCCCCCGGACAATTCCATGATCTTGGCGTCGCGCTTGTCCCACAGCGACAGGTCCTTGAGCACCTGGTCGAGATGCGCCTGGTCGGGCTTCTTGCCGAACAGCCCGCGCGAGAAGCGCAAGGTCGAACCCACGCTCGAGAACATGTCGACCGCGATCTCCTGCGGCACCAGCCCGATCCGGCTGCGCGCCTCGCGCGGATGGGTGATCGCGTCATGCCCGTCGACGAGGATCGTGCCGCTGCTCGGCGTGACGATCCCGCAGATGATACTGATCAGCGTGGTCTTGCCCGCGCCGTTCGGCCCGAGAAGTGCGAAGATCTCGCCGCGGCGGATTTCGAGATCGACATGGTCGAGCGCCTTGTGGCCCGACCCATAGGTCTTGCTGACCTGGGAAACCGACAGGATGGATTGCATTCGGGATGGCCCCCGGAAACGGAACGGAGCCGTTACGTAGGAGCGGGGGTGCCGCGGGACAAGCGGGGGGCTGCAAATCCTCCCCCGGAGGGGGAGGGGGACCGCGAAGCGGTGGAGGGGTAGTTGCCCCAAAGGTTGAACCATCGCCCGTGGAGACTACCCCTCCACCAGCTTCGCTGGTTCCCTCCGGGGGAGGATTGGGGAGCTACTTCCCCGCCCGTACCGCCGCCACCGCCTCCGCGAGCCCGGCATAATCGCGCGCGCCGGACATCAGCTTGCCGCCGATCACCCAGGCCGGCGTCCCCGTCATCGCCAGCGTCTCGCCGAGCTTGTGGTTGGCGGTGATCTCCTGCTCGACCGGCTCGGCCGCGATCGCCTTCGCGGCCAGCGCCTTGTCGAGCCCGGCCTTGTCGGCGGCACCCGCGATGTTCTCCGCGCTCAATTGCCCGGCGGCATAGAGCGCATCGTGGAACGCGCGGAACTTGCCCTGTTCGGCGGCGGCCAGCGCCCAGCGCGCCGCGGTGACGCTCTCGGGCCCGAGCACCGGGAATTCGCGATAGACCACGCGCACCCCCGGATCCTTGGCGAGCAGCTCCTCGAGCCCCGGCAGGCTGGCGCGGCAATAGCCGCACGCATAATCCATGAACGCCACCACGGTGACGTCGCCCTTGGGATTGCCCGCCCAGGCGCCGGCATAGGGCTTTTGCAATTCGCCGAGATGCTGCGGCACGGCCGCCTGCGCTCCCTGCTGGACCTTTTCGTAGCGCGCATTCTCGCGCGCCTGGAGCCGGTCCATCGCCTCGGGCAGTATTTCGGGATGCTCGAGCAGATAGCCGCGGATCGCGGGTCCGGCGAGCCCGGGCATCCAAGCCAGCAACAGCGCGAACACCCCCGCGCCGAGCAACGCGGACGCCAGCATCGCGCCGGCGAGCGCCAGCGGGCTGCGCAACAGTCGCTCGCTCATCGCCGCCGCTTCTTCTCTTCGTCCATCGCGGTCTGCGCGACCATCGAAATGTCCTGCGCGCGGACCCAGTCGACCGAGCCCTGCGGCAGGTTCGCCATCGCCGAGCGCGCGCTGATCAATGCCGTCCGCATGTCGCCCATCAGGTGCGCGCGTTCGGCCGTGGCGAGCGCGGTGCGCGGCTCGTCGCCCTTGCGCTCATAGACGGTGCCGAGCTGCATCCACGCGAACGGATTCTCCTTGTCGCGCGCGACTGCCTGACGCAGCACGCTCTCGGCCTCGGCGAGGTTGGCCTTGTCCTCGGTCGCGAGCAGCGCATGGCCGAAGGTCGCGGCGATCAAGGGCGAATTGTTCGAACGCCGCGTCGCTTCGCGCAAGGGCGCGATCGATTCGGCGGGCTTGCCCGATTCGAGCAGGATCTGCCCTTCGAGCTCGAGGAAATAGGGATCGTCGGGCGCGGTCTTGACCAGAGCCGCGGTCTCCGCCGCTGCCTGATCGGGATAGCCCGATTTGTGATAGGCATAGGCTCGCGCATAATGCGCCGGTGCCGACTGGTCGGTCGTCGGATAGCGGCGCAAGGTCGTCTCGGGCTCGGCGACATAGCCGCGCAGCTTGGCCTGGACGCGCTTGAAGCGCCGCTCGATATTCTGGTCGATCGGCTTGCTCCACGACGGCGCCGATTGCAGGTCCGCCTTGAGGTTCTCGACGCGATCCTGCGACATCGGGTGGGTTTGCGCGAACGGATCGACCTCGGGATTGGTCGAATAATAGCCGTAGCGGTGCATCTGCGCGGTGAGCTTGTCGAAGAAGCTGAGCATGCCGCGGCCGCTGATCCCGGCGCCGTTGATGAAGCGTGCGCCGGCGGCGTCAGCCGAGGATTCCTGGATGCGGCTGAACGCGAGATACTTCCCGATCGCGGCGCGCTGGCCCATCATGAGCAGCCCGGTGCCCGCCTCGCCCGCGCCCGCCGCCATCGCCGCGGCGCCGAGCAACAGGCTGAGGATCGAGATGTTGGTATAGCCGCCGTCATTCTGGAATACGGCATGGCCGCCGACGATATGGCCGATCTCGTGCGCGATCACGCCCTGGACTTCGTTGGCGGTGTCCGCCGCGTCGATCAGCCCCGAATGGACATAGACGATCTGCCCGCCCGCGACGAAGGCGTTGATCGACGGATCGTTGATCAGCACGACGCGGACATTGTTGGGCGACAGGCCCGCCGCGATGATGATCGGCCGCGACATGTCGGCGAGCAAAGCCTCGGTCTCGGCATCGCGCAGGATCGACTGCGCGACGGCAGGCTGGACCCAGAGCAGCAGGGCCGCCGACAGCAGGACGAGGATGCGCTTCATGGCAGTTCGTATCCCCCGATTCCCGACGGCGATCAATGGCGTTGGCCGTGCCGCTGCCCCGATGAACCGCTGGTGAAGGCGAGGATCACGCGATAGCATCCGATCATGCGATGGATGCTGCTGGCTGCAATATTGGCGCTTCCCGCGGGTGCGGAGGCACAGCAACGTATGCGCGCCGGCGAATTCCGCGCGCTGGCGCCGCAACGGATCGCCGAAGCACTGCTGCCGGCGGATCATATGCCGATCGCAGCGGTCGTCTTTGAGCGGATGGGCGAGCCGAGATTGCCGGCGCCGTACAACGCGATCCACCATGTGCGCTTCCTGAGCGCATCGTCGCCCCTCGCTGCCGACTTCTGCGTGCAGGATGAGATCGTCGCCGAGATCACCCCGATGCCAGATGCCGACGGCGCCTGGCTCGACAGCCCGCCTCGGCTGGTGCGCGCAAACCCGGCACCCAGGCTGTACCGCTATCGCCAGCCCGGCGCGGCTTGCGACGGCACGCAAAGTCACTTCGGCATCTACGACATCTCGGTCGAGCAGGGGCTCGGGGCGTTCCGCGCATTGGTCGGCGCAGTGCGTCTGGCCGAGGCACGACCACGCCGGCCGCTGCCCTTCACCGTCTCGTGCGATGCGATGCGGTGCGGCGGCGCCCATGCCGTGCTAGGTGCCTTGAATTACAGCGAAATCGTCTCCGTCGAGGCCCTGCGTGACAGCGACATAACCGGACGAGATACATTCAGCCGATGGGGGCGCTTGCCGAACCGCGTCGCGGTGAGGTTCAGCCTGCCAATCTCGGGGACGAACCAGACGGCCGTTCGCGCCATCGTCTTCCGGGGCCGCATCGAGCATCTCGCCGTGGAAGAACACAACATCGTCTTCTGAACGAAAAAGGGCGCCGGTCCATCGGACCGACGCCCCTTTTCTCAGGCCTTTGGATCAGGCGCCGAAGGTGCGCTGCCACCAGCCGCGGCGCGGTTCGCCTTCAGGCGCGGCCTCGGCTTCGGCTTCGCCAGCCTCGGGCGCGAGGTCCTGCGTCACGGGCTCGGCGGCGGGCGGCGCTTCGGCTGCGACATCGGCCTTCTTGCGGCGGCTGCGCTTGGGCTTTTCGGCCGGCGCTTCCACGACGGCTTCCGGCGCAGGAGCGGCAGGCTCGGCCGGCGCGGCTTCGGCATCGGCCTTCTTGCGGCGGCTGCGCTTGGGTGCCGGCGCGGGTTCGGCTTCGGCGGCCGCCTCGACCGCCGGAGCCTCGGGCGCTGCTTCGGCGACGACCTCGGCATCGGCCTTCTTGCGCCGCGTGCGCTTGGGCTTTGCCGGGGCTTCGACTGCCTCAGGCGCCGGCTCGGCTTCGGCCTCGACCGGTGCGGCGACCTCTGCGACCGGCTCGGCCGCTTCGTCGTCGCCCACCGTCTCGGCATTGGCCTCGTCGGCATGGCCGCGGCGTCCGCCACGGCGACCGCGCCGGCGCCGCTTGCGGCCGCCTTCGCCCTCGCCGCCTTCGCTGCGCTCCTCGCCGGCATGCTCGACGGCCTCGGTCTCGGCGATCGCCTCTTCGCCTTCGCCTTCGCTCTCGTCGTCACGACCGGCTTCGGCGTTCGCGGCGCCCTCGCCCTCATGCTCGCGACCGCGACGGCCGCGACCGCGACGGCGGCGGCGCCGCTTGCCGCGGCCTTCGCCCTCGCCTTCGTCGCGCTCGCGCGCTTCGCGCGGCTGGCGATCGCGCGGCGCCTCGGCCTCTTCCTCCTCGGCCTCTTCCTCTTCGTCGACCTCCTCGACATAATCGTCTTCGGGCTCTTCGACGAGGCGCTCGAACTTCGGGGCATAGGCCGGCGGCGGTCCGCCCGCCTCGACCGACATGCGCGCGCCCTCGAGCTCGCCGTCCGAGGCGATCTCGATCGTCACGCCATAGCGCTCCTCGATCTCGGCCAGCTCGGCGCGCTTGCGGTTGAGCACGTAGAAAGCGGCTTCCTGGCTGGCGCGGAGCAGCAGTTGCGAGCCGCGGCCGCGCGCGGCCTCGTCCTCGATCATACGCAGCGCCGACAGGCCGGCCGACGAGGCGGTGCGGACCAGGCCGGTACCCTCGCAATGCGGGCACTGGACGGTCGACGCTTCGAGCACGCCGGTGCGCAGGCGCTGGCGGCTCATCTCCATCAGGCCGAAGGCCGAGATGCGGCCGACCTGGATGCGCGCGCGATCGTTCTTGAGCGCCTCCTTCATCGCCTTCTCGACCTTACGGACGTTCGATCCGTGATCCATGTCGATGAAGTCGATGACGACCAGGCCCGCCATGTCGCGCAGGCGCAGCTGGCGTGCGATCTCGTGCGCCGCTTCGAGGTTGGTCTGCGTCGCGGTCTGCTCGATATTGTGCTCGCGCGTCGAACGGCCCGAGTTGATGTCGATCGAGACGAGCGCCTCGGTCGGGTTGATCACCAGATAGCCGCCGCTCTTCAGCTGGACGACCGGATTGTACATCGCCGAGAGCTGGTCCTCGACGCCGGCGCGCTGGAACAGCGGCACCGCGTCGGCATATTGCTTCACCTTCTTGGCGTGGCTCGGCATCAGGAGCTTCATGAAGTCCTTGGCCTGGCGATAGCCGTCCTCGCCTTCGACGATCACTTCGTCGATGTCGCGATTGTAGATGTCGCGGATCGCGCGCTTGAGCAGGTCGCTGTCGCCATAGACCAAAGCCGGCGCCGAGGAGCGCAAGGTCTCCTCGCGGATTCCGTCCCACAGCCGGGCGAGATAGTCGAAGTCGCGCTTGATCTCGGTCTTGGTGCGCTGGAGCCCCGCGGTGCGGACGATGCAGCCCATCGTCGGCGGCAGCTTGAGGTCCGCCATGATCGTCTTGAGGCGCTTGCGGTCGGCAGCCGAGCTGATCTTGCGCGAGATGCCGCCGCCATGCGCGGTGTTGGGCATCAGCACGCAGTAACGGCCGGCGAGGCTGAGATAGGTGGTCAGCGCCGCGCCCTTGTTGCCGCGCTCTTCCTTGACGACCTGAACCAGCAGCACCTGGCGGCGGCGGATCACGTCCTGGATCTTGTAGCGGCGGCGCAGGTTCATGCGGCGCTGGCGCAGCGCCTCGGCCTCGTCTTCCTTGCCGCCGCGCCCGCGACGACGGCCGCGCCCACGGCTGCGCCCACCGTCGCCTTCGCCTTCGCTGCCTTCGTCCTCGGCAGTCTCGCCGTCGGACTCTTCGTCATGTTCGTGATCGTCGTCGTCGTGCGGACGCTCGAGCACCTCGACGCCGTCCTCGCCTTCGAGATGATCCTCGTCGTCGCCGTCGTCCTGCGCGCGCAGCGCGGCTTCCTCGGCGGCGTGCTCGGCCTCTTCGCGCAGCAGCGCTTCGCGGTCTTCCTTGGGGATCTGGTAGTAATCGGGGTGGATTTCGCTGAAAGCGAGGAAGCCGTGGCGGTTCCCGCCGTAATCGACGAACGCCGCCTGCAGCGACGGCTCGACACGGGTGACCTTGGCTAGATAGATATTGCCCTTGAGCTGCTTGCGCTCGGCGGACTCGAAATCAAACTCCTCGATCCGGTTTCCCTTGACGACGGCAACGCGGGTTTCCTCCCGGTGCCGTGCGTCGATCAGCATACGCATGGTCATTTATTAGTCTCCGGGCGCGCCGGCCTGGACCCCTGAAGGCAGTAACCCTGAAGGGCTGGAGCGCGAGCGCGCGATACAAATTGCGGCCTGGGCCGGCGGCGCCGGCTGTGGTCTCGCAGGTTTCGAAAAATGCTGCTGCTCGCAGGGCACGCCCGGACGCGTGGTCCGGAAGCTCCGCCATCGTCACGCGGCCGGCCGCAAGGGCCTGGCGGGTGGGACGATGGGGAAATTGCCTCATGCAAGCGTCAACCTGAACTGTCGCGGCAGATGTGGCCGCGAAACCCGTCCGATACAAGGATCGGAGCACAGGCTTGCTAGCACCCCCCGCGCCACGCGGCAACCGCACCCGATACGAATAACGCAGCGTCTTCGCGGCGGGAATTTGCCGGCAACCGGCAAATTTATGCCGATTAACCAAGCTGTTTCACCGAGACTTGAGGCGCGCTGCCTAAAAGGGACTCGTCAGCGAAGACGTGTCTCAGAGTTAGGATCATGCATTTGGGCTGGACCCCTCATGGCCCGGCGCGGCATATCGCGCGGGTGCTATTCCTGCTTGCCCTCCTCTCCGGCTGGTTGACCGGAGTGCCGAGCTGGGCGGGCGTGGTGCAGGATGTGCGCGTGCAGGGCGACCGTGTCGTCGTCCGCTTCGACGCTCCGGTGACCCAGGCCAGCGCGTTCGTGCTCGCCGGGCCGCAGCGCATCGCGCTCGACCTGCGCGGTGCCGAGCCGGGCCGCGTCGCGACCGCGGGCGGCGTCGTCGCCAATATCCGCCAGGGTGCGCAGGGCGACGGCGCGCGCGTCGTCTTCGATCTGGCGCGCCCGGCGATCGTCATCGAGGGCAGCTTCGCCAAGGACGGCCGCACCCTGACGCTGCAGCTCAAGACCGTCGACGACGAGCGTTTCGCGCAGGCCGCGGCGGAGAACCGGATGCGCTTCCTGCCGCCGTTCAACTATGTCCAGCCGGCGCGTCGCCCGAGCTATAGCGTGTCGATGAAGCTGCCGGCGCGCACCGCGCGCGCGCCATTGCCGCGCATCTATGGCGATTCCGGCCGACCCCTGGTGGTGATCGACGCAGGCCATGGCGGGCATGATCCCGGCGCGATCTCCGCCGACGGGACGCTGCGCGAGAAGGAAGTCACGCTCGAAGTCGCTGAAGCGATCAAGAACGCGCTGCTCGCCTCGGGCCGCGTCCGCGTCGCGCTCACTCGCGAGGACGATCGCTTTCTGATCCTTCAGGAGCGCTACGGGCTCGCCCGCCGCCTCAAGGCCGACCTGTTCATCTCGGTGCATTGCGACAGCGCGGGCAATCCCGAGGCGACCGGCGCGACGGTCTATACTTTGTCCGAAGTCGCCTCCGACAAGGAAGCCGCGCGCTTGGCGGCACGCGAGAACAAGGCCGACATCCTCGCCGGGGTCGATCTCGGTGTCGCCAGCCCCGACATCTCGTCGATCCTGATCGATCTCACCCAGCGCGAGACGATGAACATGTCGGCGAATTTCGCGCGGCTGCTCGGCCGCGAGGCGCAGCCGCTGATCCCGATCAAGGCCAATTACCACCGCATGGCCTCACTGATGGTCTTGAAGGCGCCCGACATGCCCTCGGTGCTGTTCGAGACCGGCTATATCTCCAACCTCGCCGACGCCGCGTTCCTCGCTTCCAACGAAGGGCAGCAGAAGGTCGCGCAGAGCGTGCGCAAAGCGGTCGAGATCCACTTCGCCACGCGCCTGGCCTCCCGCTGACTGCATCTTTCCGGCCACGCTCATGCGATCATTATAGACGCGAAACGGACGAGTTGATTTCGCACGCGTTTTGATCGGGTTTCATCGTGCCAGAAACTTGCTACACCGCACCCCGCATGGCGGACGGCAGCATTTCTAGCGAGAAAGTGACGATCAAGCGCGGGGCCGGGGGAGTCCGCGGCTGGTTCGGCCGTATCCGCCGGCGCTGGTGGTTCCGCATCCTCGCCTGGCTGGCCTTGCTCGCTGGGTTGTTCTGGCTGGCGATCTGGGCGCTGATCGCGCGCAACCTGCCGTCGGTCGACACGCTGCGCGCCTATGAGCCGCCGCTGCCGACCAACGTCCGCTCGGCCGAAGGCCTGCCGATCCACTCTTATGCCCGCGAGCGCCGCGTCCAGCTGAGCTACGCCGAATATCCCAAGCAGCTGGTCGAGGCGTTCCTCTCGGCCGAGGACAAGACCTTCTTCAGCCACCACGGCGTCGACATCCCCGGCACCGCCGGCGCGGTGGTGGATTACGTCACCAAGATGGGCAGCGGCCAGCGCGCCCGCGGCGGATCGACGATCACGCAGCAGGTCGCCAAGAACCTGCTGATCGGCAACGAATATTCGGCGACGCGCAAGATCAAGGAGGCGATCCTCGCCTACAAGATCGAGAGCACGCTCTCCAAGCCGCAGATCCTCGAGCTCTACCTCAACTCGATCGAGCTCGGCCGCAACGCCGGCGGGGTCGAGGCGGCGAGCCAGGCCTATTTCGGCAAGGAGCTCGACCAGCTCACCTTGCCGCAAATGGCCTATCTCGCGATCCTGCCCAAGGGTCCGTCCAACTACGATCCCGACCGCAACACCGAGCGCGCGCTCGAGCGCCGCAATTGGGTGCTCGGCGAGATGCACGACAACGGCTTCATCAGCCTGGCCGAGCGCGACGCCGCGCGTGCCGAGCCGCTCGGCACGGTGCCGCGCCAGACGCCCAAGTTCGAGCGCGTCGGCGGCTATTTCATCGAGGAAGTCCGCCGCCAGCTGATCGACAAGTTCGGCGAGAAGGCCGAGGACGGTCCCAACAGCGTCTATGGCGGCGGCCTGTGGGTGCGCACCTCGCTCGACCCCCGCCTCCAGCAATATGCCCAGAAGGCACTGCGCGACGGCCTGCTCCGCTACGATCGCGGGCGCGGCTGGAGCGGCCCGCTCGATCACAAGGACATCGGCAGTTCCTGGCAGCAGACGCTGCTCAACACCAATATCGGCGTCGATTACGAGGATTGGCGCGCCGCGATCGCGATTTCGCGCAATGGCGGCAGCTGGGAGATCGGCTTCGACAACGGCCAGACCGGCACCTTGCCGCGCAGCCTCGCGTCGATGCCGGTGCGCGGCAAGGGCGGCGAGGCGTTCGCGGCGATCGAGCCCGGCGACATCATCGCCGTCGCGCCCGAGGGCAGCGCCTTCGCGCTCCGCTCGGTCCCCAGGGTCTCGGGTGGGATGGTCGTCGAGGATCCGCGCAACGGCCGCGTGCTGGCGATGCAGGGCGGCTTCGATTCGCGCATCTCGGCGCTCAACCGCGCCACCCAGGCGTTCCGCCAGCCCGGCTCGACGATCAAGCCTTTGGTCTATGCAGCAGCAATGGAGCAGGGCCTGACCCCCGCGACGATCGTCGTCGACGGTCCCTTCTGCGTGTGGCAGGGCGCCGGGCTCGGCAACAAATGCTTCAAGAATTTCGGCAACATGCGCAGCGCCGGCCCCAAGACCTTGCGCTGGGGCGTCGAGCAGTCGCGCAACCTGATGACCGTGCAGGTCGCCAACCAGATCGGCATGGACAAGGTCGTCGACCTGATCCAGCGCGTCGGCATCTCGCGCCAGAAATTCCCGCCTTATCTGAGCTACGCGCTCGGCGCCGGCGAGACCACGGTGATGCGGATGGTCAATGCCTATTCGATCCTGGTCAATCACGGCCGCGCGCTCGATCCGACCGTGATCGACTTCGTCCAGGACCGCCGCGGCGCGGTGGTCTGGCCCGAGAATTGGCGCGCCTGCGACCGCTGCAATGCGCGCGACTATGACGGCGGCGCGATGCCCCGCCCGATCACGCGCGCCCGCCAGCTGATTGATCCGCTCTCGGCCTATCAGATCGTCCACATCACCGAAGGCGTGATCCAGCGCGGCACCGCGGTGGTGCTACGCGATCTCGGCCGCCCGATCATGGGCAAGACCGGCACCACCAATGGGCCGACCGACGTGTGGTTCGTCGGCGGCACCCCGCAGATGATCGGCGGGCTCTATCTCGGCTATGACAGCCCGACCAATCTCGGCGGCTATGCCCAGGGCGGATCGATCGCCGCGCCGATCTTCAAGCAGTTCGCGATCCCCGCGTTCAAGGACATGGAGGTCCTGCCCTTCACCGCCCCCGCCGGCATCCGCATGATCCGCATCGATCGCGCCAGCGGGCGACCGGTCACCGGCGGCTGGCCGACCAATGATCCGCTCGCCTCGGTGATCTGGGAGGCGTTCAAGCCCGAAGTCGAGCCGCAGCGCCGCCGCCGCACCGGCGAGGACGATGCGGTCGAGACCAAGGCGATCCAGAAAAAGGCCGCGCCGGCGACGCAGGCGCCGAGCGACAGCGACTTCTTGCAACGCGAGGGCGGAATCTACTAGCGCGCCCGCTTCGTTCCTATCTTGCACTTGCGTGGCCAGTGATCGGCCCGCCGATGGTAGTTTTGGAGAATATCATGCGCGCCGAAGCGCAGGCTCATGTCGACAAGATCAAGGCGGCGCTGGCGCTGCTGCGCCGCTTCCTCGATTGGGACCGCGCGCTGCGCCGACTCGACGAACTCAACGCGCGCGTCGAGGACCCGACTCTGTGGAACGACGCCAAGCAGGCGCAGGACGTGATGCGCGAACGCCGCCGCCTCGACGAGGCGGTGACGGCGACGCGCGCGATCGAGACCGAGCTCAACGACACCGCCGAGCTGATCGAGATGGCCGAGGCCGAGGGCGACGAGGAGATGGCCAGCGAAGGCACCGCCGCGCTCGCCGCGCTGGCGGAGCGCGCCGAAGTCGACAAGGTCAAGGCGCTGCTTTCGGGCGAGGCCGACCCCAACGACACCTATATCGAGATCAATTCGGGCGCCGGCGGCACCGAGAGCCAGGACTGGGCGGGCATGCTCCAGCGCATGTACACGCGCTGGGCCGAGCGCCATGGCCTCAAGGTCGAGCTGATCGACTATCATGCCGGCGAGCAGGCCGGGATCAAGTCGGCGACCCTGCTGGTCAAGGGCGAGAACGCCTATGGCTATGCCAAGACCGAGAGCGGCGTCCACCGGCTCGTCCGCATCTCGCCCTATGACAGCGCCGCGCGCCGCCACACCAGCTTCTCGTCGGTATGGGTCTATCCGGTGATCGATGACGACATCCAGGTCGAGTATAATGAGAGCGACCTGCGCATCGACACCTACCGCGCCTCGGGCGCCGGTGGGCAGCACATCAACACTACCGATTCGGCGGTGCGCATCACCCACATCCCGACGGGGATCGTCGTGCAGTGCCAGAACCAGCGCAGCCAGCACAAGAACAAGGCGGAGGCCTATAATCAGCTCCGCGCCCGCCTCTACGAACGCGAGCTGGCGATCCGCGAGCAGGCTGCCAATGCCGAGAACGCGACCAAGACCGATATCGGTTGGGGCCACCAGATCCGCTCTTACGTCCTCCAGCCCTATCAGTTGGTCAAGGACCTGCGCACCGGCGTTACCTCGACTGCGCCGGGCGACGTGCTCGACGGGGATCTCGACGCCTTCATGGCGGCTGCGCTATCGCAGCGCGTGACCGGCGAGACGGTCGAAGTGGAGGATGTCGATTGAGAGCTGCCCTCGCACTGGGCATTGCCGGGCTGCTCCTCGCCGGTTGCGACGGCGGCAGCGCCGTGCCGCGCGAGCGCAAGGTGCAGACCAAGAATACCGGCTTCCCCGCTGCCGACCGCCCGGTCGCGACGATCGTCTCGGCGCGCTGGTCGACCGAGGAAGCACGCGACCGCCTGAACGAGGCGGGCCAGGTGATGAATCTCGCCGGGATCAAGCCGGGGATGACCGTCGCCGATATCGGCGCGGGCGAGGGCTATTACACGATTCGGCTCGGCCAGCGCGTCGGCAAGGAGGGCCGCGTCGTTGCCGAGGACATCGTCCCCGAGGTTCGCGACGCACTGGCGACGCGCGTCGTGCGCGAGCGGCTTGACAATGTCAGCGTCCGGCTCGGCCTCCCCGCAGATCCGCGCCTGCCCGAAGCGAGCTTCGATCGCGTGCTGATGGTCCACATGTACCATGAGATCGAGAGCCCCTACGAATTCCTGTGGCGACTGCGCCCGTCGCTGCGCCCCGACGGGCAGGTCATCGTGGTCGATGCCGACCGGCCGACCGAGCATCACGGCACCCCGCCCGACCTGCTCAAATGCGAGTTCGCCGCGGTCGGCTATGCGATGGTGTCGATGCGGCCGATGCCCTCGGCGGGCGGTTATATCGCCATGTTCCGCGCCGTCGGCCAGCCGCCCGAGCCCGGCATGATCAAGGCATGCAAGAGCGGCGCGCGCGCCACCCCCGCGGCGGTCCAGCACGGCCAGGGGTCAGAGTAGACCGAGCCGGCGAAAGCTGGTGACGCCGTCCCGCGCGACAACGAGATGGTCGACCAGCCGCATCTCGAGCGTCGCGAGCGCCCGCGCCAGCAGCCGCGTCGCCTCGCGGTCGGCGATGCTCGGGGTCGGATCGCCGCTCGGATGGTTGTGCGCGATCACCACCGCCGCCGCGCCGAACGCCAGCGCGTCGGCAGCGATCGCGCGAATCGGCAGGATCAGCCGGTCGATCGCGCCGGAACGGGAATGCCGCATGCCGAGCACGCGCTGATCGCCGTCGAGATAGGCGAAGGCCATCACTTCGGTGGACTCGTCGGCAAGACACGCGAACAGCGCGACCGCGGCATCGGGATCGGCAAGGCGGCGCGGCGCATCGAGGGCCTCCAGCGGCATCGCCGCGTGCTGCCAGCTGATCGTCGCCGGTCGAAGCGCTTGCTTATCGGAAACGGACGCATCGTCGTCGCGCGCCGCGTCAGTTCGAGAGCAGTCATCGCCTTCTAGCCCTCTCCCGCTTTCGCGGGAGAGGGTTGGGTGAGGGTCTTCTTTTCTTTTACTTCTTACTACATGCGACGCCCGTCTCCGGCAGACAAATCGTCATGCGTCGCAGCTCCGCAGGATGCGACTGATGCCGAGCGCCTGCTCTGGGCTTCGCCGCGCAATCGAGGGCTGGCCGGATACAAGTTCCGCTTCCCACCCCATCGAATTGGTCGGCAGCCAACATGATGTTGAAGTCGATGCCCGGCGCACGCAGTTCTGGCGAGCTGAAGCTATCGGGTCCTGCGTTTTGGAACAACGAGGTTCGGGCGAATCTGGAAGGCGTCTGCAGCTCGTCACAGCTGCGCTGGACGCGGATCTGCTTAGCTAATGAAGCAAAAGGAAGAAGACCCTCACCCAACCCTCTCCCGCGAAGACGGGAGAGGGCTCGAAGAAGAGCCGGCCGCCATTGGGGCGCTTGCGGACGGGCCGCTTCGGAGGTTGACCGCCCACTGCGGCCAATCGCAAACCGCATGCCGCGCGTCCTTGCCGCGCCCCCGTTCCTGCCGCTAGGCTGACGCAATGCGTCAATATCTAGACCTTATGGAACGCGCGCTCACCCACGGCGCGGAGACGATGGACCGCACCGGCACCGGCACCCGCTCGGTGTTCGGGCACCAGATGCGCTTCGATCTCGCCGCGGGGTTCCCGCTGCTGACCACCAAGAAGCTCCATATCCGATCGATCATCATCGAATTGCTGTGGTTCCTGCGCGGCGACACCAATGTCCGCTGGCTGCAGGAGCGCAAGGTCAGCATCTGGGATGAATGGGCCGACGAGGCGGGCGATCTCGGCCCGGTCTACGGCAAGCAGTGGCGCCGCTGGGAGACCGCCGACGGCAAGGAGATCGACCAGATCGCCGAGCTGCTCGACACGATCCGCACCAACCCGGGCTCGCGCCGCCAGATCGTCAGCGCCTGGAATCCCGGCGAGCTCCACGCGATGGCCTTGGCGCCGTGCCATTGCCTGTTCCAGACCTATGTCGCCAACGGCAAGCTCAGCCTCCAGCTTTACCAGCGCAGCGCCGACATCTTCTTGGGCGTCCCCTTCAACATCGCCAGCTATGCGCTGCTCACGCATCTCCTCGCCCAGCAGGCCGGCCTCGACGTCGGCGAGTTCGTGTGGACCGGCGGCGACTGCCACCTCTATTCGAACCATCTCGACCAGGCCCGCGAACAACTCGGCCGCGACCCCGGCCCGCTCCCCCGGCTCGAGATTCTGCGCCACGCCCCTTCGATCCATGCCTATGACTATGAGGATTTCGTGATCCACGACTATCAAGCCCAGCCGCACATCAAGGCGGCGGTGGCGGTCTGATGCGCACGCTGACCACGCTCGCGCTGCTCGCCCTCGCCGGTTGCGGCGCGCAAGAGGAGATGCCCAAGGTCCAGACCGTCGAGGTGGTAAAGAGCTACCCGCACGATTCGCAGGCCTTCACCGAGGGCCTGTTCCTCGACAATGGCACCTTGTTCGAGAGCACCGGCGAGGAGGGCACGTCGGGCTTCCGCAAGGTCGATCTCGCCACCGGCCAGGTCACTGCGCAGGTGCCGCTGCCGCCGCCTTATTTCGGCGAGGGGATCATCGGCTGGAAGGACAAGATCTATCAGCTGACCTGGAAGGACCAGAAGGGCTTCATCTACAACCGCGCCGACTTCAAGCCCCTGGGCGAATTCGCGTACAAGGGCGAAGGCTGGGGCCTCACCCATGACGGCAAGTCGGTGATCATGAGCGACGGCACCGACAAGCTTCGCTTTCTCGATCCCGAGACGATGGCACAGAAATCGACGCTGGCGGTCACCGCCAATGGCTGCCCGGTCAAGGACCTCAACGAGCTCGAATATATCCAGGGCGAGATCTGGGCGAACATCTGGCGCACCGATCTGATCGCGCGGATCGATCCCGCCACCGGCAAGGTCAAGGGCTTTGTCGACGTCTCGGCGCTCGGCCCGCCCAATCCGAGCGAGGACGAGGTCCCCAACGGCATCGCCTACGACGCGCAGGCCAAGCGCATCTTCGTCACCGGCAAGATGTGGCCGCAGCTCTACGAAGTGAAGCTCGCCGACGGCCCGGCCAACGGTTCCGCGCAGGACGCCGCCGCCGCCCTGATGCGCTGCCAGCCGAGCTGATGGCGCGCGTCACCTTCCACCTCGCCCGCGCCGACAACGGCGTGATCGGC
This sequence comes from Sphingomonas sp. FW306-1B-B10E, assembly GCF_058782005.1. Taxonomy (NCBI): domain Bacteria; kingdom Pseudomonadati; phylum Pseudomonadota; class Alphaproteobacteria; order Sphingomonadales; family Sphingomonadaceae; genus Sphingomonas; species Sphingomonas sp. FW306-1B-B10E. The sequence goes on along the minus strand of NZ_JBYSXG010000001.1, from coordinate 170,235 downwards.
AGGCAAGGCAAGCTCCCCTGGCACCTCCCCGCCGACCTCAAGCGCTTCAAGGCGCAGACGATGGGCAAGCCGATGGTGATGGGGCGCAAGACCTTCGAGAGCTTCCCCAGCCCTCTCCCCGGCCGCCGCCACATCGTGCTCACCCGCGATCGCACCTGGTCGGCCGCGGGCGCCGAAGTCGCGCATTCGCCGGACGAGGCGCTTGCGCTCGCCGGCGACGAGGCCGCGGTGATCGGCGGCGCCGAGATCTTCGCGCTGCTGCTCGACCGCGCCGATGCGATCGAACTCACCGAAGTCCATCTCAACGCCGAGGGCGACGCCACCGTCCCCGCCTTCACCGGCTGGCGCGAGACCGCGCGCGAGGATCACCCGAGCGAAGCCGGGCGTCCCGCCTACAGCTTCGTCACCCTCGAACGGAGCGGAGCGCGCACCGCATGAAGAAATGGCTCTGGGGGCTAGCCATCGTCCTCCTCCTCGCCGGCATCGGCTTTTTCGGGATCACCCCGCCGATCGTCGAGGCGGGGATGAACAAGGTCGTCCGCACGCCGCTTCCCAAGGTCACCGCGCAGACCCGCCAGCTCCACGCCTCGCTCCAGATCGTCGACATGCACGGCGACACGCTGCTCTGGCGCCGCAGCCTGCTCGACCATGCCGAGCGCGGCCAGGTCGACCTGCCGCGGCTGGCTGAGGGCAATGTCGCGCTGCAGGTCTTCTCGTCGGTGACCAAGACCCCCAAGGGCCAGAATTACGATTCGAACGGCGCCGACACCGACAACATCACCCTGCTGACGATCGCGCAGCTCCAGCCGCCGCGGACCTGGACCTCGCTGCTCCAGCGCTCTTTGTGGCATGCCGAGAAGCTCGACCGTGCGGCGGCGGGGTCGGCGGGCAAGCTGCGCGTGATCCGCTCCGCGCCCGAGCTCGACCGCCTCCTCGCCGATCGCGCCGCGGGCAAGCCGGTGGTCGGCGGAATGCTCTCGATCGAGGGCCTCCAGGACATGGAGGGCAAGCTCGCCAATCTCGACCGGCTCTATGCCGCGGGCTTCCGCATGGCCGGCCCGGCCCATTTCTTCGACAACGAGATCGCCGGATCGATGCACGGCGTCCGGAAAGGCGGGCTCACCCCGCTCGGCGTCCAGACCATCCAGCGGATGGAGAAGCTCGGCATGATCGTCGACATCGCGCATTCGAGCCACCAGACCATCGCCGAGATAGTGAAGATGGCCCGGCGCCCGGTGGTGTCGAGCCATGGCGGCGTCCAGGCGACGTGCAAGGTCAACCGCAATCTGACCGACGACGAGATCCGCGGCGTCGCCCGGACCGGCGGCGTCGTCGGCATCGGCTATTGGGACGCGGCGATCTGCTCGACCGCGCCCGAGGCCATCGCCCGCGCGATCGAGCATGTCCGCGACCTGGTCGGGATCGACCATGTCGGGCTCGGCTCGGACTTTGACGGCGCGGTCACCACCGGGTTCGACACCTCCCAGCTCGCCGCGGTCACCCAGGCGCTGGCCGATCGCGGCTTTTCGTTGGAGGAGATCCGCAAGGTCATGGGCGGCAACGCACTGCGCCTGATCAGGGCCGGGATCGTGCCGCAATAATCCCTCTCCCACCGGGAGAGGGAGGGAGCCGACGCAGTCGGCGGAAGGGTGAGGGCGAGTGGGATGCCTTCGCCTCACCCTCACCCTTCCCACCGCCTTCGGCGGCGGGCCCCTTCCCTCTCCCGATGGGAGAGGGAGTTTGTTGGCATCGGCCCCTCCCCTCCCTATAGCCCACCCGATGGAGCGTCTGGACAACGGCTCGCCGGTGCCGGCGCAGCTTCGCGGCGGGATCGTCGCGCTCGGCAATTTCGACGGGTTTCACCTCGGCCACCAGGCCGTGGTCGGCCGGGCGATCGCGCGCGCGCGCGCCGAGGGCCGCCCGGCGATCGTCGCGACCTTCGATCCGCATCCCAAGCGCTTCTTCCAGCCCCACACCGACCATTTCCGCCTGACCACGCTCGACCAGCGCGCGCGGCTGTTCGCCGCCGCGGGCGCCGACGCGATGCTGGTCTTCCGGTTCGACGCGGGGCTGGCAGGCCTGTCCGCGCGTGCATTCGCCGAGCGCCAATTGGTCGAGATCATCGGCGCCGGCGGGGTGGTGACCGGCAACGACTTCACCTTCGGCAAGGGCCGCGAGGGCGACGTCGCGACGCTCGCCGCTTTGGGCGAGGAACTCGGCTATGCGGCCGAGATCGTAGCGCCGGTGACGCTGGATGGCGACACCGTCTCGTCGAGCCGCATCCGCGAATTGCTCCGCGCCGGCGATCCGCGCGGCGCGGCGCGGCTGCTCACCCGGCCCTTCGCGATCCAGGGCCCGGTCCAGCACGGCGCCAAGCTCGGCCGCCAGCTCGGCTATCCGACCGCCAACATGGACCTCGCCCATTATCTGCGCCCGGCCTACGGCATCTACGCGGTGCGCGGCCGGCTCGCCGACGGCCGCGTGTTCGACGGCGTCGCCAATTGCGGCATCCGCCCGAGCATCGAGCCGCCCGAGGAACTGCTCGAAAGCTTCTTCTTCGATTTCCAGGGCAACCTGTACGACCAGGTGATCGAAGTCGCGCTGATCGACTATCTCCGCCCCGAGGCCAAGTTCGATGATCTCGACACGCTCAAGCTCCAGATGGACGCGGACTCGGTGGCGGCGCGCGCGGCGCTGACGCGGTAACCTGCTGTTCCCCGGCGGCCACCTTTCAAAATAGGATTTCGTCTGATCTAGTCTGGTCGATGATCCCCTGCCCCGCCCCAATCGATCAAACCCATGTCGCGCCGTCGCCGCGTCGTCGACGCGCGCGCGTCGCCCAGGCGGCGCTCGCCTGGCGCGCCAGTGTCGCGCAGCCGGCGCCGGACAGGCGCGCCGGTGTCGCGTCGGCGGCGCGCGCCTGTCGCGTCGATGCGGCGTCGGTGGCGCTTCGATGGCGCATCCCAGGCGCAAAGGGCGCAACGCCGCGCCAAGCCCACAACTTTCTAAACTTCGCATGCCGCCCAGGGCCCCCGACGAGCAAAGCCGCTTCCCGATTCGCTTCGCACCCGCTACTCCCCGCCGCCAAATGACCGACACAACCGACTCCACGCGCGACTGGCGCGACACCGTCTTCCTGCCGAAGACCGATTTCCCGATGAAGGCCGGGCTCGCCGCCAAGGAACCGGCGATCCTCGAGCGCTGGGCGAAGATCGACCTCTACCGCAAGCTCCGCGAGGCCCGGCAGGGTCGCGAGACCTTCCTGCTCCATGACGGCCCGCCTTATGCGAATGGCGACATTCACATGGGCCATGCGATGAACAAGATCCTCAAGGACATCGTCGTGCGCAGCCAGACCCTGCTCGGCAAGGACGCGCCCTACGTCCCCGGCTGGGACTGCCACGGCCTGCCGATCGAGTGGAAGGTCGAGGAAGCCTATCGCGCCAAGAAGCTCAACAAGGACGAAGTCGACCCCGTCGCGTTCCGCGCCGAATGCCGTGCCTATGCCGAGAAATGGGTCGCGGTGCAGCGCGGCCAGTTCGAGCGGCTCGGGGTGATGGGCGACTGGGACACGCCCTATCTCACGATGAACTATCAGAGCGAGGCGATCATCGCCGGCGAGCTCTTGAAGTTCGCAGAGAGCGGCCAGCTCTATCGCGGCGCCAAGCCGGTGATGTGGTCGCCGGTCGAGAAGACCGCGCTGGCCGAGGCCGAGGTCGAGTATGAGGACGTCGTCTCGACCCAGATCGACGTGGCGTTCGAGATCGTCGAGGCGCCGAACGCGCCCGAACTGGTCGGCGCGCATGCGGTGATCTGGACGACTACGCCGTGGACGATCCCGGTGAACCAGGCGCTCGCTTATGGGCCCGAGGTTGAGTACGCGGTCTTCGAAGCCATCACCGTAGTTCGTAGCGTCGATCCCATCGATCCGTTCGAGAACCCTGCGTTCAAGTTCTTCAAGCCTCGAAAATTTCTGATCGCCAATGATCCAACTCTGCTCCGTAACGTCGAAGCGAGACTTACCCGTGCATGGAGCGAGTTCGGCGTTGGCATTCACCTGAACGAAAAGCGGGTGATCAAAGCTTCCGACCTCGCCGGCGCCGTAGCCCGCCACCCGATGCACAAGCTCGGCGGCTTCTTCGCCAAGCCGCGCCCGTTTCTGCCCGGCGAGTTCGTCACCACCGATGCCGGCACCGGTCTCGTCCACATGGCGCCCGATCACGGCGAGGACGACTTCCTGCTCTGCAAGGCGCACGGCATCGATCCGGTGTTCGCGGTCGACGGCGCGGGGATGTACCGCGCCGACTGGCTGTGGCTCGGCGGCCAAGGTTCGGTGATCAACAAGAAGTTCGTCGCCAGCGACGGCCCGATCTGCACCGACCTGCGCGAAGCGGGCGCATTGCTCGCCGCCTCGGACGACTTCGCTCACAGCTATCCCCACAGCTGGCGGAGCAAGGCCAAGATCATCTTCCGCGCGACCCCGCAATGGTTCATCCCGATGGACGTGCCCAATGCGCTCCCCTTCCGCTTGCGGGAGGGGTCGGGGGAGGGGCCGGCCGTAGGCGCTGAACTCGGTGAGACACCTTCCCCTCCCCTAACCCCTCCCGCAAGCGGGAGGGGAATTGAAGGCAATGGCGCCACCCTGCGCGGCATCGCGCTCGACGCGATCGAGAACACCCGCTGGGTGCCCGAGCGCTCGAAGAACCGCATCCGCTCGATGGTCGAGGGCCGCCCCGACTGGGTGATCAGCCGCCAGCGCGCCTGGGGCGTGCCCATCGCGCTCTACGTCAACCGCGCCACCGGCGACTATCTCCGCGATCCGGAAGTCAACGCCCGCATCCTCCAGGCCTTCACCAATGGCGGCGCCGACGCCTGGTTCCAGGCCGACCACCAGGCGCTGCTCGGCGAGCGCTACAACCTCGCCGATTACGAGGTGATCACCGACATCCTCGATGTCTGGTTCGACAGCGGCTCGACCCACGCCTTCGTCATCGAGGCGCGCTACGGCCAGGACGCCCGCGCCGACCTCTATCTCGAAGGCTCGGACCAGCATCGCGGCTGGTTCCAGTCGTCGCTGCTCGAGAGCTGCGGCACCCGCGGCCGTGCCCCTTACGGCGCCGTGCTCACCCACGGCTTCGCGCTCGACGGCAACGGCCGGAAAATGTCGAAGAGCCTCGGCAACGTCGTCGATCCGCTCAAGATCATCGGCGAGAGCGGCGCCGACATCCTCCGCCTCTGGGTCGCGCAGACCGATTATTTCGAGGACGTCCGCATCGGCAAGGAAGTGCTCGCCGGCACCGGCGACACTTACCGGAAGCTCCGCAACACCTTCCGCTATCTGCTCGGCGCGCTCGACGGGTTCGAGGACAGCGAGAAGGTCCCGGTCGCCGACATGCCCGAGCTCGAGCGCTACGTGCTCGCCAAGCTCGCCGAGCTCGACGCCGAGTTGAAGGCCGCAGCGAACGATTTCGAATTCAACCGCTACAGCCGCGCGCTGACCGACTTCGCCAATGAGGATCTCTCGGCCTTCTTCTTCGATATCCGCAAGGATTGCCTCTATTGCGAGGCGCCCTCGTCGACGAAGCGCCGCGCCTATCGCACAGTCCTCGACACCTTGTTCCACGCGCTCGTCCGCTACGCCGCGCCGATCCTCGCCTTCACCGCCGAGGAAGTCTGGCAGGCGCGTTTCCCGAGCGAGGACGGCTCGGTTCACCTGCTCGAATGGCCTGTGCTGCCCGAGGTGGAGGCCAACGGGCTCGCGAGTAGGTGGGAACGCCTTCGCTATTATCGGCGGCAAGTTACCGAGGCCATCGAGCCCTATCGTCGTGAGAAGACCATTCGATCCAGCTTGGAGGCCGAAATCGGATTCAGCTTCGTGCAAAACCACGACATTGAGACCGCTCTTCCTGACGAACTCGCTGAATACTTCATCGTTTCCAAGGTCACGCATGGCCGGGTCGATGCTGACAACACCGCTCCAGCGGGATCACCGCCGCAGCTTGTCCCGCATCACCCGTCGAATGCGTCGGTTTCGCCCGACTCGGCTCTCGGCGTCACGGTGACGCCTACCGATCGCCACAAATGCGGCCGATGCTGGCGCCATCTTCCCGAGGTTGCGGAAGACGGTCTGCTGTGCGACCGCTGCGCCGGGGTGGTGAAGTGATGAATGTGCGTGTGCTCGGGCTGCTCGTCGCAGCCGCGGTGTTCCTGGTCGATCAGGGCATGAAATATTGGGTGACCGGTCCGCTCGGGCTCAACGTGCAGGACGCGTCGCTCACCGTGCTGCCGATCTTCGACCTGCGCTTCGTCAAGAATGTCGGTGTGTCGCTGGGCCTGCTGCCGGCGAGCGGCGCGACGATGCGCTGGCTGCTGGTGCTGCTCACCGGCGCGATCGCCGTCGGCGTGCTCTGGTGGATGCTGCGCGAGAAGAAGCGCCCCGACGTGATCGCTTTGGGCCTCGTCCTCGGCGGCGCGCTCGGCAACATCCTCGATCGCACCCGGCTCGGCTATGTCGTCGATTTCGCCGACCTGCATTTCGGCGAGTGGCGCCCTTTTTTGGTCTTCAATGTAGCCGATGCGGCGATTACCATCGGCGTGCTGATCCTGTTGATCCGCGCCCTGTTCGTGCGCGATAAGCAGGCCGGGACGCCTGCTCCTGTGGAGAATGAAGTCAATGCGTAAGTTGGTTCTGATCGCTACGGGCGTCGCGCTCGTCGGCTCGCTCTCCGCCTGCGGCAAGAACGGCTATGATCGCGCGCGTCCCGACGAATTCGCCGTCGCGCGCGCCGCGCCGCTGGTGATCCCGCCCGATTTTGCGCTCGTGCCGCCGCGTCCCGGCGCGCCGCGTCCGCAGGACACCTCGCCCTCGGCACAGGCGCTCGACGCTTTGTTCGGCGGCTCGCAGGCGCGCAGTGCGTCGGAGAATGCGACGCTCGACGCCGCTGGGCGCACCACTGCCGAACCCGGCGCGCGTAGCACCGTAGGCAGCCCGACCACGAACGTCGTCGACAAGGGCACCACGACGCGCGACATCATCGCCGCCCCCGAAGGCGACGGCCAGACCGCGCGCACCAGCGCCACGCCCAAGTAACAGGCAATAAAAAGGCCGGCCGCTCGACTTGAGCGGCCGGCCTTTTTGATTTCAGAGGGTTAGAAAGCGAAGGTCAGGTAACCGAGAAGGGTCTGGTTCCCACCGACGAGTCCGTTGAACCGATCGCCACCGACCCGCTGCGACGTGATGTCGGTGTCGACATATTGCAGGCCGAGGGTGAAGCCCTTCTGGGTGACTTCGGCACCGAGCGACCAGTCAACATAGCTGTCGTCATCGGCGTCGAGGTTGAATGCGCCGAGTGCACCCTTCGAACGGCCGACATGGCCGAGTAGCTTGACCGGGGTGTTGGGAATCGTCGCGGCGACATTGCCGTAGAGGTAGAGGCTATCGTCGTCGCCGAGTCCCGCTTGGCCGCTCCAAGCGTAGTTGCCACCAACCTTCACGTTCACCGGCCCGAGCGTGTAGTTCACCGAGGCATAGGGCTCGAAGAAGTCGGTATTGTTCTTTGCGCCGGCAATACGGTTGGGCGCGTCGACATAGTAATAATAGAGAAGGCCAGCGTCGAAGCCGAAACCATTGTCGAGCGTCTTGGTGAAGCCACCATAGAGGTCAACCTCGGCATCGCCATAACCGGGCAGCGAGGTCTGGTCATCGAGCGTCGACACCCAAGTGCCGACATACAGGCCCGATTCGTGATTGATGTTGATGCTGGCCTGCGCCGCCGGATCCTTGTTGGTCTGGCTGAGCCCGCGGAAGCGGTAGTCGGTCGTGGCACTCACGCTGCCCGTCACCGTGATGGCGGGTGCCGGCGCGGTCTCGCTGCTATCCTGCGCCATTGCTGGCGCCGCAGTGGCGAGCAGGAGCGCGCCGAGGCTGATCATTGTGCGCATGGAAATCCCTTTCAATTCAAACCAAAGGGTCCCCACCTGCTGTCGTCGGTATCGCGTCTATGGGGGCATCGCGTGCCGGCACGACTTCGAACGACGACCGAACATTGCCGGACGACGCTGCGCCGCACAACATTATTTGCTGGTTTGTTGCTCGTTCGTGACGAACTGTGGCTGTGCCGCCACAGCGATCAGCTGCGGATGGCGACCACCGCGTCGACTTCAACGACCGCGCCGAGCGGCAGCGTCGGCACGCCGACCGCGCTGCGGGCATGCCGCCCCGCCTCGCCGAACAGCGCCTGCATCAGTTCCGACGCGCCGTTCGCGACCTTGGGCTGATCGGTGAAATCGCCCGCCGAATTGACGAACACGCCGAGCTTGACGATCCGCTCAACCCGGCCGAGATCGCCGCCGAGCGCCTTCTTGATCTGCGCGACCAGCATCAGCCCGCAGCGCTGCGCCGCCTCCTGGCCGAATTCGAGGTCGCGATCCTCGCCTAGCCGGCCGGTCATCAGCTGGCCGTCCTTGAACGGAAGCTGCCCCGAGACGTGGAGCAGCCCGCCGGCCTCGACCACGGGGACATAGGCTGCGACGGGCGCCGCGGCTTCGGGGAGGGACAGGCCGAGCTCGGCCAGCTTCGCGTCGATTGCTTGGGTCATGCTGCGATCAACCACCGGCAGCATCGGCGGTCAACCCCGCCGCGAAGCGCGCTTCGATCCACGCCTGGGCCTCGCGCCAATCGTCGATGCGGGCATGGGCGTGCGGCGCGGGCGGAGCCTGCACGGCGATATCGGGCTCGGCGACCATGTGCAGGCGGTGGACCGCCGGCGCATGGCGCGCGACCGATTCGTGGTGCTGCTCGAGATCGTCGACGAACACCGTCACCGGATTGCCGAACTCGGCGACGAGCCGCGCCACCGGCTGACCCTTGCCGCCCTGGTTGCACTCCACCCGGTGCGCGATGCCGTGCGTGGCGAGCTGCGCAATGCGGTGGCTGCGGCAATGGTCCCTGAGGTTGGTCAGCACGACGATGTCGGCCTTCTCGGCCAAGGCAGCGAGCGCCTCGCGAGCGTGCGGCACCAGGGTTTGGCGCCCCATCTCGCCAGGGAAGAAGCCGTCGAGATAGGACCACATGACCTCGGGCTCGACCAGGCTGTCGTCGCCGCGCCGGCGCATCGAATCGGTGAAGTTGGTGCCGTTGGGCCGAAAGTCGATGTCGTGCGCCTCGCCGAGCCAGGTCCCGAAATGGCGGACCATATGGAGCAAGACTTCGTCGCAATCGGTGATCAGCAGCGGCCTCATGCGCGTTCGAGCTCCGCACGCGCGGCGACCAAGGCGGCCGGGGTGACGTCGAGTGCCTCGGCGCAGGCGATCAGATCGGGCTCGTGCGCTTCGAGAAAGCCGAGCGTCGCGGCGAGCAGTGCCGGCTCGCCCGCCCGCGCCCGCAGCTCGGCCGGATCGAGCCCGGTCAGGTCGAGCAGCCGCGTCGCGCGGGTAGGATCCCCCAGGGTCCAGACCAATGCCTGGAGCGCAACCGCCTCCGCGTTTGTTTCCATCGCAGGCATCGCCTAAACAATCTCCAACTTCATGAGGCTGAGCGCGTGACAAAAAGGGTGTTGGTTGTCGAGGATAACGAGCTCAATCTGAAGCTGTTCTGCGACTTGCTGCGCGCGCACGACTTCGCCGTGGCGCCGCTCAGCGACGGCCGCGAGGCGGTGGCCAAGGCCCGCGAATTCGCCCCCGACCTGATCGTCATGGACATCCAGATGCCGCACGTCACCGGCTACGACCTGATCCGCGAGATGAAGGGCGATCCCGAATTACGCGCGATCCCGATCATGGCGGTAACGGCTTATGCCGGGCGCGAGGACGAGGAGCGCATCCGCTCGGCCGGCGCCAACGCCTATGTCTCCAAGCCGATCTCGCTCGCGCGCTTCATGGAGGAAGTGCGTGCCCTGGTGCCCGCCGACCCCGTGGTCGAAAGCGAGCCCGACGCGACCGAAACGGAAACGCCGCCCGAGACCAATCCCGAACCGTGAAGCCGCGCTAGGTCATGAACTTCTAAACGTCCGCTGTCCGCAGGGCGCCCGAATGTCCAAGATCGGGCGGAACCTGTCATTGTATGGACGCGCCCGAAAGTGCACTATCGGCACCATGGCACCGACTTTCGGCACGCGAACGCCCTTAATCTTCAGCGGGCTGTCTCTCATTCTGGTTGCATGCAGCACACCGCTGCAGGGCCAAGCTCTCAATGGCAAGACAAGGAGTGGAGTTGTCTCCGGCACAGAACAGACTCTGGCGTCGTGGGACAAGGACAAGGACGAGAAGCTCAGCCGTGCAGAGTGGAAGGCGATGGCTAATCAAGCCATCGGATCAAACGCCGCCGATGGCGGCCGTGGGCTTCGTTCGACAGCCGACAAGTACTTCAGAGCGGACGACGCAAACGGCGACGGCTACCTTTCCAAAGAGGAGCTCTTACGGCCCGCACTAGCCACGTTCGATTGCATGGACGTAGACCGAAGTGGGGACCTCAGCGACGCCGAAGTTGGCGCGGCGATCAATTCCGGTTGCCCGAGTTACGATATGCAAGACGGCTCGCTTCGCTAAGGTCCCCGGGTGCGCAAACCCGTTCGAGCATGTCCGTTATCGGCGCGTTTCCTGCCAGTCCGCTCTTGGGACTCTACGACCTAGAACGCCCCCGGCACTTCGCGCTGGACCGTGCTCGGCCGGTCGGGCGTCAGCAGCTCGCGCACCGTGGCGGTGGTGCGTAACGCCAGCGTACTCTGCCCGCCCGCGCTGATCGCAGTGCAGCTACGCCCGGCGAGGAAATCGAGCGCCGCCTTGGTCGAGGCTTCACGCGGATCGCCGAGTGGATAAGCGACGTCGTCGCCCGCGCGGCAGCTCGCCTCGACCGTCCCTGCCAGCCCGTTGAAATAATTGCCCTGTCGCGCCGCATTCTGCGTGGCGAAGGCGATCACGCGCAGGCGATCGTCGCACGCCGCCTTGTCGACCGCGATCTGCCCCACCGGCTTGCCATAGGTGTTGGTGCCGATCAGCCCGGCATTGGCGTGGAGATAGGGGATGAAGGCATTGACGACGAGCTCGCTAGCCGACGCCGTGCCGCCGGTGCCGATGAACGCGATCCTGGTCGGCGCGATCGATTCGGCCTTGGGCTGGAAGAAGCGCGCTTCGTTCTCCGCCGATTTCTCGGGTCGGAAAACCATGTAATCGAACACGTCGCTGGCCGCGCGATTGGCGCCCATCAAATCGCCCATCAGTTGCGCGATCGAGACGAGGCCGCCGCCATTGTAGCGCAGGTCGACGATCACCTGGGTCACGCCCGCCGCCTTGAACTGGGCGAAGGCGGCGCGCAGCGCGGGATCGGCGGTGTCGATGAAGGTGCGCAGATTGACATAGCCGACCTTGCGCCCGCCATCGTCGAGCACCTTGGCGCCGTAGCGCGACGAGACCGGGGTCAGCGCATAATCGGCCTTGGCGACGGTAAGGTCGCGCGTCCCACTGGCGTCGGTCACGCGCAGCACCCGCGTCGTTCCCGCCGTCGTCGGCCCCAGCGCATCGGTGACCCCGGCCGCGCCGCTGCTCGCCATGATCGACGCCACGGTGCGCAGGTCGCCGGCGCTGGTGCCGATCGCGACGATCTCGGCGCCGCGGTCGATCCCGGCAGCCAGCGCCGGCGTGCCTTCGAACGATTCGGCGACGAACACGCGCCCCGCGGCCGGATCGGTGGAAAGCCGGAAGCCGAAGCCCGCGCTCGATCCCGACGCATAATACGCATTCTCTTCGGCAATCGAGGTCAGATAGGTGAAATAGCGGTCGCGCCCCTGCCCGCGCGCCGTGGCAGTGAGCGCGTCGATATAGTCTTCCACCGTCGCATAGGGCGTCGGGCTGAGGCTCGCTGGCAGCGTCTCGGGGAAGAGATACCATTCCTTGAGCTGCGCCGACGCCCAGTTCTGCCGGTCGCGCAGCGAACAGCCTGCGGCCACGGGCGTCGGAGTCGGCGCGCTGCCCGTCGCCGGCGGCGTCACCACCGATCCGCTGCCGCCGCCACCGCCGCCGCACGCGGTCAGCACCATCGACAGGCTCAGCAGCGTAGTGATCGTCTTGCGCATCTTCGACTCTTTGTCCGCTAGCTCAGAGGCTTAGAAGTGTGCGCGGTCGCTTGCGCCGCGTCAATCGAGCGCGGGGAGCGCCCAGTCGATCGGCTTCTGACCGCGGCTGGCAAGGAATGCGTTGGCTTTCGAGAAATGCCGGCAGCCGAAGAACCCCGAATGCGCCGATAAAGGCGACGGGTGCGGCGCCTTGAGCACGAGATGCCGCCCGCCTTTGTCGATCGAATCGACGAATGCCGCCTTTTTCTGCGCATGGCTGCCCCACAGCAGGAACACCACCGGATCGGGCTTCGCATTTACCAGCCGGATCACCGCGTCGGTGAAGCGCTCCCAGCCGCGCCCCTGATGCGACGCGGCCATGCTCATCTGGACGGTGAGCACCGCGTTGAGCAGCAGCACGCCCTGTTCGGCCCAATGTTCGAGAAAGCCGTGGCGCGCGCGCGGGATGCCGAGATCAGCCTCCATCTCCTTGTAGATGTTGACCAGGCTCGGCGGGGTGCGCGTGCCTGGGCGCACCGAGAAGCACAGCCCGTGCGCCTGCCCCTCGCCATGATAGGGATCCTGGCCGAGGATGACGACGCGGACCTCCTCGAGCGGGGTAAGGTCGAGCGCGCGGAACCACTCGCCGCCCGGCGGGAAGACGCGCTTGCCCGCCGCTTTCTCGGCGACGAGGAACTGGCGCAGCGCCGCCATATACGGATCGTCGAACTCGCCCTGCAGCGGTTCGCGCCAGCTCGGATGCAGTTTGACGTCGCCCATGGCCCTCGTGTCGGAAAGCAGGGCGGCGCTGTCAACGCGGGCGCGACGAACAATCGCCGCGGAGCGGGCATCGCGCGCAATCGGGCGCGTCGAACCGACAGATGCTCTGGCCGAGCGCCTTGGTGGCGACATGGAGATCGAGGAAGTCGCTGCCACTCCATTCGGGTATCGCCGCGGTCGCCGCCTCGCTCGCCGCACGCGCATCGGCATGCCGAGCAACGAACCCCAGCCGCTGGAGCACGCGCAAGACATGACCGTCGACGATCAGCACCGGCCGGTCGAGCGTGCTGCCGTTGAGTGTTGCCGCCGCGACCTTGCGTCCGACGCCAGGCAGGCGCTCGAGCCAGCCCAGCGCCTCGCCGATCGGCGGCGTGGCGAGGAAGGAAAGATCGAACCCGCGGCGCTCGGCGGCGATCCGGCCGAGCGCGCCGACGACATAGCCCGCCTTGTCCTCGGCATGCGTCACGCCGGCGATACAACGGAGCACCTCGCCGCGTCCCGCCGCGAGCACCCGCCCCGGCGTTCCGAATGCCGCGACCAGCTGGTCATAGGCGGCGAGCGACACCGCGTCGCGCGTCCGTCCGCTGATCATCGACTTCACCAATGCCCCGATCGGCGACCGACGCGGCAGCGGTGCGACTTGCGCGCGCACCGGCACCAGTGCCTTCTGCCAGCGGAGCAAATCGTCACGCCCCGAAAAGCCGAAACCCGATTGCATAGCATCGCATTAGAACATTAGAAGAACATTCGCAAGCGCGCAGGTACGATATACGGTGCCCGCGCTCAGAGAGAGGAGAGGGAAATGCCGTTCACCGGAAGCTGCCATTGCGGCGCGATCGCTTATACCGTCGACGAGGAGATGCCTGCCAAGGCGCTGGCGTGCAATTGCTCGATCTGCCGGCGCAAGGCGCCCCTCCACCACTTCACCACGCCCGACAAGTTCACGCTGCACACGCCGCGCGACGCCGTCGCGACCTACCGGTTCAACCATCACGCCATCGACCATCATTTCTGCACGACCTGCGGGATCGCGCCGTTTGCCGAGGGCAAGGGGCCGCAGGGACCGATGGTCGAGATCAACCTGCGCTGCGCCGACGGTGTCGACCTGGAGGCGCTGGAGATCCAGCACTATGACGGCGCGAGCCGCTGAAGCGTCTCGGGATCGCGCGACCCGCCGTAGAAATGGTCGAGCACGGCTCCGAAGCGCGCCTCGTCCGGCGCCGCGGCTTCGAACAAGGTCATCGACGAGCGCAACTTGACCGCGTCGATCCCGCCGAGGATCGCCTCTGCGCTCGCGCGGCCGGCATGGCTCAGCACCGCGTCGGCCGCCGCAATCAGTCGCGGCCCGAGCAGCGGATGCGTCAGATAGGCGCGCGCTTCGGCGAGGTCCGCGATCGCGTAGAAGCGCGCGGTCTCGCTGCGCCCCAACCCCGCGATCTGCGGGAAGACGAACCACATCCAATGGCTCCGCTTCTGCCCCGCACGCAGCTCGGCGAGCGCCTGCGGATAGGTCGATCCTTGTGCGTCTACGAACCGCTCCAGGTGCAACGCCATTGCCGTCCTCGAACCAAATGCGGCGACCCCGCGTTGCCGCAGCATGACGATCGAACCGATGGAAGCCCAGCTGGTTGCCGAACTGCCCGACGGGCCGGGCTGGCAGTTCGAGCCCAAATGGGACGGCTTCCGCTGCCTCGCCTTCAAGCAGGGCGACGAGGTCGAGCTCCAGTCCAAATCGGGTAAGCCGCTCGCACGCTATTTTCCCGAGGTCGTGGCGGCGGTCGCCGCATTGTCCGTCGAGCGCGTAGTGCTTGACGGCGAGCTTCTCATCCCGGTCGGCAACAGCCTGTCGTTCGACGCACTGCAGATGCGGCTGCATCCCGCCGAGAGCCGGATCCGCAAGCTCTCGGCCGAGACCCCGGCGCGGCTGATGCTGTTCGACTGCCTGTGGTCCGGGGGGTCCCTGGCCGAGCGTCCGCTGGTCGAGCGGCGCGCGGCGCTCGAGGCGTTCTACGCGCGGCACCGCTCGGCGACCCTGCGCCTGTCGCCGCTGACCGAGGATCCCAGGGTCGCGCATAAATGGCTAGATGCCGCGGGCGGCGCGCTCGACGGGGTGATCGCCAAGCGCCGCGACGAGGCATACCAGCCCGGCGAGCGCGCGATGCGCAAGGTCAAGCGCCTGCGCACCGCCGACTGCGTCGTCGGCGGCTTCCGCTACGCGACCAAGAAGCGCGAGGTCGGTTCGCTGCTGCTCGGGCTCTATGACGAGGCCGGGCTGCTCCACCATGTCGGCTTCACTTCGGCGATCGCCGCGGCCGACCGCCCCGAACTGACAAAGCGGCTCGAGGCGCTGGTCGAGGCGCCCGGCTTCACCGGCGACGCCCCCGGCGGGCCGAGCCGCTGGTCGACCGAGCGCAGTGCCGAATGGCAGCCGCTGCGCCCGGAGCTGATCGCCGAGGTGCGCTACGATCACGTCACCGGCCACCGCTTCCGCCACGGCACCGGCTTCTTGCGCTGGCGCCCCGACAAGGCGCCGCGGCAATGCACAATGGAACAACTCGGCGAGGAAGCACGGCCAGCAGTGGTCGAGGCGGCGTTGAAGGCGGCGGATTGAGTAATCTGTTCCCCGGCGAAGGCCGGGGCCCAGTATCGACGAACGCGGCGCGTGCAGACCGACCTCTCGAACCCTTGGCAACTGGGCCCCGGCCTTCGCCGGGGAACAAGTGGGTGCGCCTTGATTCCTGCGCCACCCCTCCGCCATGAAGCGCAGCATGCACGTCACCCATGACCCCGCCGCCCTCCCCGCCGAGACGATCGGCTTCGACCAGTTTCTCGCGGTCGACATCCGCGTCGGCACGATCGTCGAGGCCCTGCCCTTCCCCGAGGCACGCAAGCCGGCGTACAAATTGCTGATCGATTTCGGCCCGGCGATCGGGCGCAAGCGCTCCTCGGCGCAGATCACCGAACATTATACACTGGAGGAACTCGTCGGCACCCAGGTCGCCGCAGTGGTCAATTTCCCGCCGCGCCAGATCGGGCCGGTCAGGTCCGAAGTGCTGACGCTCGGCTTTCCCGACGAAGCCGGAAAGGTCGTGCTGTTCCGGCCGACCACGCCCGTCCCCAATGGCGGCCGGCTATTCTGACAGCCGCCCCGCGCCGCACCCTGTTCCCCGGCCTTCGCCGGGGAACAGGATGGTCTAACCCCGTCGCGCAGTGACCAGATAGTCGAGGCTTGTATCCTCGCTCAGCACGAACCCCCGCGCCGGCGAGAAGCCGAGCCCGCGCAGGTCGGACACCACCAGCCCTGCGCCTTCGAGCAACGCCGTGAGCTCGGCCGGCGTCAGGAACTGGCTCCAGTCGTGCGTGCCCTTGGGAATCGCGCCGCCGCCTTCGCCGAAGGTGATCATCGCCAGCCGCGACAGCGCGGTGCGGTTCGGCGTCGACAGGATCATCAGCCCACCCGGCGCGAGCGCGTCGGCGAGACCCGCGACGAACGCCGCCGGGTTCGAGACATGCTCGATCACTTCCATCGACGTGACCAGATCGAAGCGCCGTCCGGGCAGATCCTCGATCCCGCCCGCGACATATTCCACGTCGAGCCCGATCGCCGCGGCATGCGCCCGCGCCGCGCCGATATTCTCGGGCGCGGCATCGAGCCCAGTGACCTTCGCCCCCAGCCGCGCCAGCGGCTCGGCGAGCAGCCCGGCGCCGCAGCCGACATCGAGCGCGGTCCTGCCGGCCAGCGGCGCGAACGACATCCCGTCGCCATCGAAATGCGCGTCGACGACCTCGCGAACATAAGCCAGCCGCGCCGGATTGAGCCGGTGGAGCATCGCCGAGCTGCCCTTGGGATTCCACCAATCCGCGGCGAGCTTGCCGAAATGCTCAGCTTCACCGGGGTCAATAGTTGCTTTGGTTGCGTTCGCCATGGCCGCCTCCTATCAGGCCGGTCCATCCTACCCAAGGCCCGGAAACAAGCACCCGACATGGCACGCATCGTGATGAAGTTCGGCGGCACCTCGATGGCCGGGATCGAGCGCATCCGAAGCGTCGCCGCGCGGGTCAAGCGCGAATGGGATGCGGGCAACCAGGTCGCCGTCGTGGTTTCGGCAATGGCCGGCGAGACCGACCGGCTGGTCAATTTCTGCCGCGAGGCGAGCTCGCTCTACGATCCGCGCGAATATGACGTGGTGGTGTCGAGCGGCGAGCAGGTCACCAGCGGGCTGCTCGCGATGACGCTCCAGGCGATCGGCGTGCCGGCGCGCTCGTGGCTGGGGTCGCAGGTCGCGATCCAGACCGACGCCGCACATGCCAAGGCACGCATCCAGTCGATCGATTCGGACGGGCTCGAAGAAGGCTGGGCGCGCGGCGAAGTCGCGGTGATTCCAGGCTTCCAGGGCGTGACCAGCGACGGCAGCGACCGCATCACCACGCTCGGCCGCGGCGGATCGGACACCTCGGCGGTTGCGGTGGCGGCGGCGGTCAAGGCCGATCGCTGCGACATCTACACCGATGTCGACGGCGTCTACACCACCGACCCGCGCATCGTCCCGCGCGCGCGCAAGCTCAAGAAGGTGACCTACGAAGAGATGCTCGAGCTCGCCAGCGTCGGGGCCAAGGTGCTCCAGACGCGCTCGGTTGGGCTCGCGATGAAGGAAAAGGTCCGTGTCCAGGTGCTGTCGTCGTTCACCGGCGACACCGCGCCGATGGCGGACACGTTGCCCGGCACGATGATCGTCGGCGAAGAGGAGATTCAGGACGTGGAAAGCCAGCTCATCACCGGCATCGCGCACGACAAGAACGAAGCCAAGATCACGCTGACCGCGGTGCCCGACAAGCCCGGCGCCGTCGCGTCGATCTTCACCCCGCTGGCCGACGCCAACATCAACGTCGACATGATCATCCAGAACATCGCGCACCAGAGCACGGGTTCGGCGAGCGCCACCGACGTGACCTTCACCGTGCCCGCGGCCGACCTGGCGCGCTCGATCGAGACGCTCAACCAGTCCAAGCCGGCGATCGGCTTTGCCGAGCTGATCCAGGACACCCGCGTCGCCAAGATTTCGGTGGTCGGCGTGGGCATGCGCAGCCATGCCGGCGTCGCCGCGACGATGTTCACCACGCTGGGTGCGCGCGGGATCAACGTCCAGGCGATCACCACCAGCGAGATCAAGGTTTCGGTGCTGATCGACGAGGACGAGACCGAGCTCGCGGTGCGCGTACTCCACACCGCCTACGGCCTCGACGCCGAAGACGCCGCCGCCTGAGCAACTATTTGGCGCGTGCGGACTTTTGCTTCCGGATCGTGACGGGAGCGCGCATGCGGATTGCACTCAAACTCGCGGCGGGCTGGCTGCTCGCCATCGGCACCGTCAGCATGGCGCAGGCGCAGGAACTGCGCGAATTCTGCGCCGACCGGCCCGGGCTCGGCACGCCGAGCTGCACCGTCGATGCGGGACATGTCGTAGTCGAGGCAGGCGGGGTCGACTGGACGCTTGAACGCGATTCGGACACCCGCACTGACACGATCACTGCTGGCGACCTCCTTGTCCGCGCCGGACTGACTCCCACGCTCGAGGCGCAGATCGGCTGGACCGCGTTCGGCCATGTCCGCGAGCGCGACGCCACCGGCGGGGTCTCGCGGATCAGCGGGGTCGGCGACATTCGCGTCGCGCTGCGCCAGAATCTCGTCAATCCCGACGGATCGGGCTTCTCGGTCGCGGTGATGCCCTACGCGACATTGCCCGTCGGCGGCGCGGCGATCGGCGCGGGCGATTGGGGCGCCGGGGTGATCGCGCCCGTGCATTTCGACCTCACCGACAAGATCGGCCTCTCGCTGACCCCGCAGGTCGAGGCCGCGGTCGACGAGGACCGGCACGGCCGCCATCTCGCTTATGGCAGCGTCGTCGGGCTCGACACCGATCTGTCGGATGCGCTGAGCGCCGCGCTCGAAGTCCAGCTGACCCGCGACGACGATCCGCTGGAAGCGCATACCGAGGCGCTGGCCAGCCTTTCGTTCGCGCTCCAGTCCGGCGAGAACCTGCAGTTCGACGCCGGCGCGGTCGCCGGGCTCAACCGGGACAGCCCCGACCTCGAGCTCTATGTCGGCGTGGCGCGCCGATTCTAGCGAGCGCGCCTGACATTTTTCCGCCGCATCCGCGCGGCATCGCTCGCCTGCCTTGTCACTAGCCGATTCCATCGAACCGCGCCCGAGCGCCTCCGCCCGGCTGCGCGCTTCGCTCGGCCAGCGCGGCATTGCCTTTGCGCTCGCGCTCGCGGTCGAATTGCTGGTCGCGCTGCTGCTCTGGTTCGTCGCGCCCGCGCTCACCGAGAAGAAGCCGCCGCCCACCACAAAGACCTTCGGGATCGACACCGCGCCGGGCGACACCGAGCAGCCTGCGCGCACCGAGCAGAAAAAGGCCGCGGCGAAGAGCGACGGCCGCGAAAAAGCGCGCCCCGAGCCGCCCAAGCCGGTCCCGCCCCCACCCGAGCCCAAGCCGCCGACCGAGCCTGTCCCGCAAACCTTCATCCGGATGACGCGGCGCGATTATGCCGCAGCCGACATCGCCGGGATGAAGTCCACCGCCCCCGCCGCGCCCAGCGAAGGCGAGGCGAGCGCCACCTTGGGCAGCCGCGCCGGCGACACTGCGATCGTCGGCAAGGCGCCCAATGGCGAGCCGCTCTACGCCGCTGAATGGTACCGCCGACCGACGCATGCGGAGCTCCAGACTTATATTTCTGCGCGCGCCCGTGGCCCCGGCTGGGGGCTGATCGCCTGCCGCACCGCCGAGGGCCACCGCGTCGAAGACTGCCAGGAAGTCGCCGAAGGCCCGCGCGGATCGGGCTATGCCGGATCGGTGCGCCAGGCCGCCTGGCAGTTCCGCGTCCGCGCGCCGCGGGTCGGCGGCAAGGAGCTGACCGGCACCTGGGTCAGCATCCGCATCACGTATGGCACTGTCGCCGACGACGACTGAGCCGCGTTCGCGCTTGCCCCAATGTAGCCGACACGGCTACGTCCTGCCGCCATGACGACTGACAGCAGTATCGGCGCCGAGCGCCTGGCCCGCCGGATGGCGCGCGGATGCGAGTTCCTGGGCAGCGAGGTCGCGATCCTATGCGGCGCGATGTCGTGGGTGAGTGAGCGCAATCTGGTCGCGGCGATCTCGAACGCCGGCGGCTTCGGGCTGATCGCCTGTGGCGCGATGACGCCCGAGTTGCTCGATAAGGAGATCGCCGGCACCAAGGCGCTGACCAGCAAGCCCTTCGGCGTGAATCTGATCACGATGCACCCGCAGCTGCTCGAGCTGATCGACGTGTGCAAGAAGCACGCCGTCACCCATGTCGTGCTCGCGGGCGGCCTGCCCCCGGCCGGCAGCCTCGATGCGATCAAGGCGTTCGGCGCCAAATTGATCTGCTTCGCCCCCGCGCTCAGCCTCGCCAAGAAGCTGATCCGCAGCGGCGTCGACGCCCTGGTGGTCGAGGGCATGGAAGCCGGCGGGCATATCGGCCCGGTCTCGACCAGCGTGCTCGCGCAAGAGATCCTGCCCGAGGTCGCGAGCGAGGTCCCGGTCTTCGTCGCCGGCGGGATCGGTCGCGGCGAGGCGATCGCCGGCTATCTCGACATGGGCGCCGCCGGGGTCCAGCTCGGCACCCGCTTCGTCTGCGCGACCGAGAGCATCGCGCACGCCAATTTCAAGAAGGCGTTCATCCGCGCCTCGGCCCGCGACGCCACCGCGAGCGTCCAGATCGACCCGCGCCTTCCCGTCATTCCGGTGCGCGCGCTCAAGAATGCCGGCGGCGAGCTGTTCACCGCCAAGCAGCGCGAAGTCGCGCAACTGCTCGACGAGGGCAAGGTCGAGATGGTCGAGGCCCAGCTCCAGATCGAGCATTATTGGGCCGGAGCGCTGCGCCGCGCGGTGATCGAGGGCGATGTCGAGCATGGCAGCGTGATGGCCGGCCAGTCGGTCGGCATGGTCAAGAAGGAAGAGCCCGTCGCCGAGATCATCGCGACCCTGATGGCCGAAGCCGCGCACGCGCTGGAGAAGCGCGCCGCCTGAGCTCAGCGCGGCTCCCTGTACAGCTGCCAGAGTTCCTTCGCACATTCGAAGACCGTCAGCGCCGCGACGGCGATCACCGCCACCGCGAACCCCTTGTCGAGGCCGTGCTGCAGCCGCGCGACCTGGTGCGCGTCGGTGCCGGTGACGAGGACGATCCGCCCCGCCTCGTGCAGGACCTTGGCGATGGCGAGCGTACCGGCGACGCAGCCGAGGATCACCGCCGCACGCAACGGCTTCCACGACGGACGCAGCAGCCCGATCATGTCGTTGAGGATCCTTGCCGAGACCAACGCGATCACCGGCCAATGAAGCGGCGTCCACACCGGCGCGGCGACGACGTTCAACGGCACATCCTTGGGCACGAACACGATCGGAAAGGCGCCGGCCCACCAGGCAAGGAACGCCAGGCCGAAGGCAATTGCGAACACCGGCTCCCAGCGCTTGCGCGGCGGCAGGTCGAGCCGGAGCTTTGTCAGGTCGGGCAGGTCCTTGGGCTTCCATTCTGCCAGATAGTCGTCGAGCCAGCCGGTCCGCTCGATCACGGCAAAAGCCAGCGTGACCAGCGCCGCGTTGAGGAGGAGCGATGACCCGGCACCGACGGCGCCCTGCCACAGCACGCGCATCAGTGGCTGGCCGACCAAGAAGCGTCCGCCGATCTGCACTGCCTCGGTCACGGCGACCACCGCGAGCACGATCCGCAGGATGAACCAGTAAAAGGGGAAGACCTCCGCCCCGATCAGCGCGCGCTGGCCGTGATATTGGCCGGCGACCGTCAGCGGATGGCCGAATTCGCGCAGCAGATCGCTGACCTCGTCGCTGCTCAGCGGGCGACCGAGCGCCTCCTCGCGATCTTCGACGCGCGCGGCGATCAGATCCGCCAGTTCGGCGACGATGTCGTCCGCCTTGGCGGCGGGCAGGTTCCAGCGCACCGCGCCGAGATAGCGTTCGACCAGGTCCATCACTTGTCTCCCTCGGTAAGGCGGAGGATCGATTCGGAGATCGCATTCCATTCGGCGAGCAGCTGGCCGAGGATCGCGAGCCCGTCGGGCGAGAGCCGGTAGAAGCGCTTGTTGCGCTTGCCCTCCTCGCGCCACTCGCTGGTCAGCAGGCCCTGCGCCTCGAGCCGGCGCAGCAGCGGGTAGAGCGCGCCTTCGTCGATCGGCAGCCCGGCATCCTCCAGGCTCGTGCGCAGCGTGTAGCCGTAGCGCTCCTCGCGCAGCGCCCCGAGCACCGCCAGCACCAGCGAGCCGCGTCGCAGCTCGACGCGCAGCTTTTCGAACAGATCTTCCTCGGTCGGCACTGCAGTGTCTCACATGGTATGTGTTACACACTGTATGACAAACAGTACGTACAAATGCAATAGGCTGCAGGGACGATTCCTGAGCCCGACTAACCGCCTGAGTTATCCCAGCTTTCTATAATGAAGAGCCGAGGCGCGTGGCTCCTCACGTCGATCGGCGGGGTGGGTTCCATGAAGCTTCTTGCACGAGTCCTTTTGTCGTTTTCCGGCGCGACGCTGATTGCGGCGCCGGCTGCAGCACAGCGTTTCGATGCGCCGCCGGCGCCGCCCGCGGGTGCCGCGCCGAATCAGATGATCCCGGCGCATGACGCGCAGGGCCGTTACGCCACCCCCAACCGCGATCTCAGCCGCGACGAGGCGAGCTGGCACGTCCGTGCCGCGCTCAACGTCGCCGCGCTCGGCTGCCGCGACGCCGCCGAGCCCGAGACCGTCGCCGCCTACAACCGCCTGCTCCGCGCGCAGCAAGCGAGCCTCGCCGCGGCCGATGCCGCAGTGAAGGACCTGTACCGCGCGCGCCACGGCGCCGGCTGGGAAGACGTGCACGATCGCCAGATGACTCGTGTCTATAATTTCTTCGCGCAGCCGACCGCGCATGACGGCTTCTGCGTCGCGGCGCGCGAAGTGCTCGCCCGAGCAGAGACTGTCGAACCCGTCCAATTCGCCGCTTTTGCTGCCGAGGCGCTGCCGCGGCTCGAGGCGCCGTTCACCGATTTCTACGATCGCTACGAGAGCTACCGCGTCGCTTATGCCGCGTGGCAGCGCGGCGATTCGGCGCCGGTCGCGATGGCGGCGGTGAACACCGCGCCGCGTCAGCTGGGCGCGCTGGTTCCGTAACGGCGATACGACCTCGGGGAGAATAGCGCGGGCGAACGCAATCTGTTAGCGCGGGCGGCATGGCCCTCACTGCCGCTGCCTCCGCCCGCGAGATCCTGACCCGCCTTCACGACGTGATGGCGAAGCGGCTCCCCGCCCAGTCCAAGCTCAATTCGGTCGTCGAGATCATCGGCACTTCGCTCGATAGCGAAGTCTGCTCGATCTACCTGTTGCGCGAAGGGTTGCTCGAACTGTTCGCCACCCGCGGCCTCGCGCAGGAGGCCGTCCACGTCACCAAGCTCGCAATGGGCGAGGGTCTGGTCGGCACGATCGCCAAGAATGTCGAGACGCTCAACCTCGACGAGGCGGCGACCCATCCCGATTTCGCCTATCGGCCCGAGACCGACGAAGACCGCTTCCACAGCTTTGCCGGCGTGCCGATCATCCGCCGCGAACGCGCCGTCGGCGTGCTCGCAGTCCAGCATGTCGAGCCGCGCCGTTATGCCGATGTCGAGATCGAGGCGCTGCAGACCGTCGCGATGGTGCTCTCCGAGCTGATCGCCAATGCCGATTTGATCGACGCGGCAGGCGCGACGTCGACGCGCCCGCAGCCGACCGCGGCGGCGCATGCCCACGGCTTCAAGCTGGTCGACGGCATGGCCGCGGGCGTCGCGGTGTTTCACCAGCCGCGCATCACGATCGAGCATACCGTCGCCGAGGATGTCGAGGTCGAGCGCCACCGCGTCTATGCCGCGTTCGACAAGATGCGCGACCAGATCGAACGCATGGCGAGCCAGGCGGAATTCGGCGGCGGCGGCGAGCATGACGAGGTGCTCGCGACCTACAAGATGTTCGCCTATGACGAAGGCTGGAGCCGCCGGATCAACGAGGCGATCGATTCCGGACTGACCGCCGAGGCCGCGATCGAGCGCGTCCAGCAGCGCACCCGTCAGCGCATGCGCGAGATCGACGACGCGCTGCTGCGCGATCGGATGCACGATCTCGAAGACCTGTCCAACCGGCTGCTCCGCATCGTCTCGGGGCAGTTGGGCACCGCCGCGCAGATGGGCTTGCGCCACGATTCGATCCTGATCGCGCGCAACCTCGGCCCCGCCGAGCTGCTCGAATATGACCGCCGCCGGTTGAAGGGCGTGATCCTCGAGGAAGGCTCCCTCACCGCGCACGTGACGATCGTCGCGCGGGCGATGGGTGTCCCCGTGCTTGGCCGCGTCCGCGACATCCGCCGGCTGATCGCCGAAGGCGACATGCTGCTGCTCGACACCGGCGAGGAGAGCGTATTCATCCGCCCGAGTTCCGCGATGCTCGAGGCGTTCGAAGCCAAGCTCGCGCTCAATCAGAAGCGCCGCGCCGCCTTCGCCCAGTTGCGCGGCGAAGTGCCGGTGACCAAGGACGGGCACCGCATCACCGTGATGGTCAATGCCGGGCTGCGCGACGATCTTGCCGCGCTCGATTTGACCGGCGCCGACGGGATCGGATTGTTCCGCACCGAATTCCAGTTCCTCGTCTCGGCGACCTTGCCGCAGCGCGAGGCGCAACGCCGGCTCTACAAGGACGTGCTCGAATCCGCCGGCGACCGGCCGGTGACCTTCCGCACCGTCGATATCGGCGGTGACAAGGCGCTGCCGTACCTCAACCATGACGAGGACGGCGAGGAAGAGAATCCTGCGATGGGCTGGCGCGCGCTGCGGCTCGCGCTCGACCGCGACGGCCTGATGAAGGCGCAGGCGCGCGCGCTGATCGAGGCCGGCGCGGGCAAGACGCTCAACATCATGTTCCCGATGGTCTCCGAGCCCTGGGAGTTCGACGCAGCGCGCGAACTGTTCGAGGCACAGCGCACTTGGCTCGCCGCGCGCGGCAAGAAGCTGCCGACCGAGATCCGCTACGGCGCGATGCTCGAAGTGCCTGCGCTCGCCGAAGTGCTCGACATCCTGCTGCCCAAGATCGACTTCCTGTCGATCGGCACCAACGACCTCACCCAATTCCTGTTCGCCGCCGATCGCGCGCATCCCAAGCTGGCGCTGCGCTACGATTGGCTGAGCCCGTCGATCCTGCGCTTCCTCAAGCGCGTGCTCGATCAGGCGCAGGCGGCTGGTGTTCCCATCGGCGTCTGCGGCGAGATGGGCGGGCGGCCGTTGGAGGCGATGGCGCTGATCGGGCTCGGCATAGACCGGCTGTCGATCACCCCCGCCGCGGTCGGCCCGATCAAGGCGATGGTGCGCTCGCTCGACCGCGCCGCACTGATCGCCGCGACCCAGGCCTGGCTCGCCGACCCGCGCGAGTCGCTGCGCGTTTCGCTCGCCGAATGGGCGCGGCAGCATTCGGTCGAACTGGCCTGATCTTTCGCCCAATTCGCGGACGTCAGCGTTGACACGCGCATTCTGCTGGGAGACACCCGCGCAAAGGCGGGAGCGCTTCGGGCCGCAACCCTTCCGCCGGAGATAAGAATGGATGGCGAACCCGCCGACAACGCAACGCTGTTTCCCGCTACCGTGGGCGAAAAACTGCGTGCGGCGCGCGAGGCACAGAAGCTCGAGCTGAGCGAGATCGCCAGCCGCACCCGCATCCCCCAGCGCCATCTCGAGGCGATCGAGAGCGGCAATTATTCGGGCCTGCCCTCGGTCACCTATGCGATGGGGTTCGCCAAGGCCTATGCCCGCGCTGTCGGCGCCGACGAAGTTGCGATCGGCCGCGAGTTGCGCGCCGAACTGGGCGACCGGCCCGAACGGCCCGCCCCGCCGCCATCCTATGATTTCAACGAGCGCTCGCGCGTGCCATCGGCCGGCATCGCCTGGGCCGGCGCGATCGTCGCGATCCTCGTCCTGATCGGGGTCGGGCTCTGGTACGGCACCAATCTCTTCCGCGGCACGGCGCCGGCCGAGGAAACCGTCGCGATCGAGAATAGCGAGGCCGGCAATGCCGCCGCAACGACTGCGACCGCGGCGCCGACCCCCGCGCCGGTTACCGGCGGTCAGGTGACGCTCGTCGCGACCGACACCGTCTGGCTGCGCGTCACCGACGCGAGCGGCAAGCGGCTGTTCGAGAAGGAAATGGCCGCGGGCGAGCGCTATGACGTGCCCGCCGACGCCGACCGCCCCAAGGTCCGCACCGGCCGTCCCGACCATCTCCAGGTGCTACTCAACGGCTCGAACGTCGCGCCGCTCGGCACCGGCGTCGAGACGGTCGAGGCCGAAGTGAGCGCCGCAGCGCTGCAAGCGCGCGGGTCGTCCGCCGCACCCGCGGCGCCGGCCGGCGCACCCGGCGAAGCCCCGGCTGGCAACACGATAGCGAACCCTTAAGGCTGGCGACAGGCGCGGCGTGTCAGCTATACCGCGCTCCTATATCCCTAAATCCTGCACCGGGGGGTGTGACGAATGCGTATTTTGATGGCTGCGGCGGCTTTGTCGGCTTTACTCGCGGGGACCGGCAGCGCCTATGCGCAGTCGACCGCGGTCGAGGGCCGGGTCGACCGGCTCGAGCGCGAGATGCGCGCGGTGCAGCGCAAGGTGTTCCCGGGCGGCGCCGGCCAGACGGTCGAGCCGCAGATCGTCCCCGAGACCAACCCCGAGATTTCGGGCACCCCGGCGGGCACGCCGATCGCCGATCTCACCCAGCGCGTTGCCGCGCTCGAGAACCAGGTCCAGACGCTGACGGGTCAGGTCGAGCAGGACGGCTATCGCCTCAAGCAGCTCGAGGACGGGTTCAGTGCCTATAAGCGCGCGACCGACGCGCGGCTGAAGGCCCTGGAGGCGGGCGGCAGCGCGGGTACCGACGCTTCGGGCGGCGATCCGGTGATCGCGCCGGTCGATCTCGGCGGCGGCGCCCCCGCCCGGCCTACCCGTCCCGCTGCCGACGACAAGCCTGTGGCCAAGCCGAATGGTACGCGCGCCCAGCAGGTCGCCGCAGTCGAGAAGCCCAATAGCGGCGACCCTGCCGAGGACGGCTATACCTATGGCTACCGGCTGTGGCAGGCCAAGCTCTATCCCGAAGCGCGTCGCGAACTCGAGGGCGTGGTCACAAAATATCCCAATCACCGCCGCGCGAGCTTCTCGCAGAACCTGCTCGGCCGCGCCTATCTCGACGCCGGCGCGCCGAGCCTCGCCGCGGTCGCGTTCTACGAGAATTACAAGAAGAACCCCAATGGCGAGCGCGCGCCCGACAGCCTCTATTATCTCGCCCAGGCGCTGACCAAGCTCAAGAAGCCGGCGAGCGAGGTGTGCAAGGTCTACACCGAACTCGACCAGCTCTACGGCGCCCGCCTCTCCCCCGAAATGAAGGCCGGCATGGCCGAGGGACGTGCTGCGCAAAAGTGCAAATGAGCTGACGCCGGCGGCGGAGCTCGTCGCGCGCTTTAGGCGCGACGTGGAGGCGATCACCGGTGCGGCGCCCGAGGCCGAACGCTCGCTGGGCGTCGCGGTTTCGGGTGGTCCGGACAGTCTGGCGCTGTTGCTGCTCGCCGCGGCCGCCTATCCGGGAAAGGTGATTGCGGCGACCGTCGACCACGGCCTGCGCCCCGAGGCTGCCGATGAAGCGCGCGACGTCGGCGAGATTTGCAGCGCGCTCGGCGTGCCGCACGACATCCTCAGCGGCACGATTCCCGAGGGCAATCTCCAGGAAAGCGCCCGCACCTTGCGCTACGCGCTGCTCGCCGCGTGGATCACGGGCCGCGCCCAGTGGCTCGCCACCGCGCACCAACAGGATGATCTCGCCGAAACCTTCCTGATGCGCGCCCGCCGCGGCGCGGGCGTAGGCGGGCTTGCCGCGATGCGCGCCACGCGTCCATTGACGCAACACGCACTAGACTTGGAATCCGGTCCGAGCGAAGGCCGGGGCCCGACTTCGGGCAGCAGCGAAGCGCGTGCGGGCGCCGCAGCAACTGTGTCGCAACTGGGCCCCGGCCCTCGCCGGGGTCGGATGCTGATCCGCCCCTTGCTCAGCTGGTCGCGCACCGAACTCGAAGCGATCGTCACGGCGGCAGGGATTTCGCCCGCGCACGACCCGTCGAACGCCGACCCACGCTTCGATCGGGCACGTATCCGCCAGTTGCTCGCCAACGCGCCCGACTTGCCGGCCGAACGCCTCGCGCTCGCCGCGCGCAACCTGCGCCATGCCGAAGACGCGCTCCTTTGGGCTGCCGAGCGCGAATGGCAGGCGCGCAGCCGAAGTGAGTCGGCTGCCGTCTGCCTCGATCCGGTGGGCTTGCCCTATGAATTGCTGCGGCGCCTGGTCGAGCGGGCGATCCACTATGTCCGATCCAACGCGGCCCCACCCCTGCGCGGCGAAAGCCTCGATCGCCTCCTCGCCACGCTCGACGCCGGCGGTACCGGTACGATTGCGGGGGTGAAAGCGAGTGCAAAACATGCTGAATGGCGTTTCAGCGCAGCTCCGGCGCGCCGATCACACTGATCGACCCAATTCCGCGTTGTTCCATTGCCATTAACTTGGCCGTGCCTATCTTGATGGGCGAAAGGGTTCGAGCTCGATATGAACGACAACAACAAGCCGCAGGGTCCCGAGAACGGCGGCGGCAATCCCTGGATGAAAAGCCTGCTGATCTGGGTGGGCATCCTCGCCGCGCTGGCATTGTTCGTCACGATGTTCGATCGACCCGCCGGCCAGGCCGCGGGCGACGCGATGTCCTATTCGAGCTTCCTCGACAAGGTGCAGGCCGGCGAGGTCAAGTCGGTCAACATCGCGGCGGGCTCGGCGGGCACCAGCCTCGTCTCGGGCACGCTTTCCAGCGACGCCAAGTTCCGTACCAACGCGCCCAACGATCCGCAGCTGATCTCGACGCTGCGCGAGAAGGGCGTCGCGATCAACGCGCGTCCCGAGGAGCAGCCGTCGGTCTGGTTCTACATCCTCTATCAGTCACTCCCCTTCCTGCTCTTCCTCGGCATCGCCTTCTTCGTGCTGCGCCAGATGCAGAAGAATTCGGGCTCGGGCGCGATGGGCTTCGGCAAGAGCCGCGCCAAGCTGCTGACCCAGAAGGAAGGCAAGGTCACCTTCGACGACGTCGCCGGCATCGACGAGGCGCGTGAGGAGCTCCAGGAGATCGTCGAGTTCCTCAAGGACCCGACCAAGTTCGCCCGGCTGGGCGGTAAGATCCCCAAGGGCGCCCTGCTCGTCGGCTCGCCCGGCACCGGCAAGACTCTGCTCGCCCGTGCAATTGCTGGTGAGGCGGGCGTGCCCTTCTTCACCATCTCGGGCTCCGACTTCGTCGAGATGTTCGTCGGCGTCGGCGCCAGCCGCGTCCGCGACATGTTCGAACAGGCCAAGAAGTCGGCACCGTGCATCGTCTTCATCGACGAAATCGATGCCGTGGGTCGTTCGCGCGGCGCGGGCCTGGGCAACCAGAATGACGAGCGCGAGCAGACGCTCAACCAGCTGCTCGTCGAGATGGACGGCTTCGAGGCCAACGAAGGCATCATCATCATCGCGGCGACCAACCGCCCCGACGTGCTCGATCCCGCGTTGCTCCGCCCGGGCCGCTTCGACCGCCAGGTCGTGGTGCCGCGCCCGGACATCGAGGGCCGCGTCAAGATCCTCTCGGTGCACATGAAGAAGGTGCCGCTGGCGCCCGACGTCGATCCGCGCGTCATCGCGCGCGGCACGCCGGGCTTCTCGGGCGCCGATCTCGCCAACCTGGTCAACGAGGCGGCATTGCTCGCGGCGCGCCGCGGCAAGCGCCTCGTCGCGATGAGCGAGTTCGAGGACGCCAAGGACAAGGTCATGATGGGCGCCGAGCGCAAGTCGATGCTGATGACCGAGGACGAGAAGCGCATGACCGCCTATCACGAGGCCGGTCACGCGATCGTCGCGCTCCACGAGCCTGCATCGGACCCGATCCATAAGGCAACGATCATCCCGCGCGGCCGCGCCCTCGGTATGGTGATGCGCCTGCCCGAGCGCGACCAGAACTCGATGCACCGCGACCAGATGTATGCGCATCTCTCGATCGCGATGGGCGGCCGTGTCGCGGAGGAACTGATCTTCGGCTATGACCGAGTCAGCTCGGGCGCCTCGTCGGACATCCAGTCGGCCACCCGCCTGGCGCGCTCGATGGTGACGAAATGGGGCATGTCCGAAGCGGTCGGTCCGCTCGAATATGCCGAGGACGAGCAGAGCTATCTCGGCTATGGCGGTGCCCGCTCGGCACCGATGTCGAACGAGACCGCGCAGCTGATCGACGCCGAGATCAAGAAGCTGGTCGAGGGCGGCCTCAACCGCGCCAAGCAGGTGCTGACCGACCATGTCGACCAGCTCCACAGCCTCGCGCTCGCCTTGCTCGAATATGAGACGCTGACCGGCGACGAGATCAAGCGGCTGATCGCCGGCGAGGATCTCGATCGCGAGGATCCGGGTGCCAAGGTCGCGCCGGTCGCGACTGCGGGCACCTCGATCCCCAAGATCCGCAAGCCCAAGGGTCCGTTCGGCAATCCCGCACCCCAGGGTGCGTAAGTTCAGTTGACGTTAAACGCGTCGCGGCTAGGCCCTCCCCGAGCGATCGTGGAGGGCTTTTTCGTATGCGGCGTCTGATGTTTGCGGCGGTGGCGGCGAGCCTGATCGCGCCGACGGCGGCACAGGCGATGAGCGTCGCGCAATTCCTCGCCAAAGCGAAAGCCCTGCAGTCGCAGGGTGCGCTCGCCATCCTTTCGCCCGATGCCGAACTGCTCAAACGCGAAGTCGCCGCGATCCGCGCCGCCTACACCGCCGACCTGCGCGCCGCGCGCGCCGCCGGACGCACCCCGCCGGGCTGCCCGCCCGAAACCGGCAAGCCCAAGCTCACGCCGCGTCAGATGCTCGCCGAGCTTGAGAAGATCCCGCCGGCCAAGCGCGGGATGAGCATGAAGGCGGCGGTCTACGCCTATATGAAGCGCACCTATCCCTGCCGCTGACGATATCGGGCTCGCTATCTTAAGCTTTTCCCCGGCGAAGGCCGGGGCCCAGTAACGGCGCAAATGCGGCGACACCCGCCGTCGCGACTCCGGGGTTCCTGGACCCCGGCCTTCGCCGGGGAACAGATATGCGCGTCAACCCGTCATCCCCATGCCGACCAGGATCAGCACGAATAGCACCAGGATGAGCGAGATGAACTGGCTGAGCACCACCGCACGCAGCAGCGCCGACCACCAGCGCAGCCGATAGGCCTGCTGGAGCTGCCGGGTGATGTGGACGAAGGGGATGGCCAGCCCCGCGATCGCCACCCATCCACGGGACAGGCCCAGCGCTGCGGCGATGGTCAGCACGATAAACAGCAGCGACATGAACGCGATCGAGTAGATGATGAAGACTGCGTGGTCGTATAATTTGTATTCGCGCTTCCAGAAGAACAACAGCCACAGGAAGGGCAACGACAAGGGGATCAGCAGCCAGGAGAATTTGTAGCCACTCGACTGCAGCTTGTAGAGCATCAGCGAGGGGTTCTTCTTCCACTTCTCGATGCCGTGATCGAGCGTGTACCAGCCGGTATGCACCTCCATCGAAGGGTCCGCTTCGCCGGGCGCGACATATTTCGCGGCCTGATTGAGACTGGCCAGCTCGCGCTCCGCGGCCGCGACGCGTTCCTCGTATCTGGCACGCTTGGGACTGTCTGCAGCGAGCTCGCCGAGCTGCTCCCGCGCCTCCGCGCGCTTCTCCTCCGCGTCCTTGCGCGCCTGCTCGATCGCCGCGGCCGGCTTGGCCGACAATCCGCCAAAGTCGGTCGGTGCCGATATCCCCGCGAAGGAGAACACCGCGAACATCGCGAAGATCGAGAACAGGAAGATTGCCATCGGCGAGACGAAGCGCGCGCGCTCGCCGGCAACGTAGCGCCGGGTCAGGTCGCCAGGTCGCCAGGTGAGCAGCGGCAGCGTCCGCCAGAACTTGCCCTCGAAATGGAACACGCCGTGGACGATCTCGTGCCCGATCGCATGCAGCGAGCGATGGACATGCCCCGCCTGCCCGCATTGATAGCAATGCGGGCCAATCAGCGCGGTCCCGCAGTTGAGGCACATGCTGTCGTGCCCGTGCGATTGCCCCTCGCCCGTCCGCGGCTCGATCGCGCGGCCGAGCAACCCTCCGGTGACGAGCTCACCCGCTGCTTCGAATTCCCCCATGGGGCATGGCCTATCAGCTTGCGCGAAGCCGTGCTAGCGGGTCGCCATGGCCGACGCCGACATCCCGACGCTGATCGCCGACATGACCACGCGCGCACGCAGCGCCGCTCGATCGCTCGCCGCAATGACGCGCGAGGAGAAGAGCGCCGCTTTGCGCGCCGCCGCCGCCGCGATCCGCGCGGACAGCGACGCGATCGGCGCCGCTAACGCCGAGGACATGGCCGCGGCCGAGGCGTCGGGTCTGTCGGGCGCGTTGCTCGACCGGCTCCGGCTCGACGCCGCTCGAGTCGAGGCGACCGCCGCGGGGGTCGAGGCCGTCGCCGGCCTCGACGATCCGGTCGGCAAGGTGATCGAGCGCGTCGACCGCCCCAATGGGCTGGTGCTGACCCGCGTGCGCATCCCGATCGGCGTGATCGGCATCATCTACGAGAGCCGTCCCAACGTCACCGCCGATGCCGGGGCGCTGTGCGCGATGTCGGGCAATGCCGCGATCCTGCGCGGCGGCTCCGAGGCGATTCGCAGCAACCGCGCGATCCACGCCGCGCTTGCCCGCGGCCTCGAAGCCGGCGGCATGCCCGCCGACGCGATCCAGCTCGTCCCCGTCACCGATCGCGCCGCGGTCGGCGCGATGCTCACCGCCGAGGGCGCGATCGACATGATCGTCCCACGCGGCGGCAAGAGCCTCGTCGCGCGCGTCCAGGCCGAGGCGCGCGTGCCCGTGCTCGCGCATCTCGATGGTCTCAACCACACGTATATCGATCGCGCCGCCGACCCTGCTATGGCGCGTGATCTCGCGCTCAACGCCAAGATGCGCCGCACCGGCATCTGCGGCGCGACCGAGACCCTGCTGATCGACCGCGGCTTCGCCGATCCCGCGCCGGTGCTCGCCGCACTCGCCGATGCCGGCTGTGAGCTGCGCGGCGACGCCGAGATCCGCGCGCTCGAACCCCGCGTCACGCCGGCCAGCGCCGAGGATTGGGACACCGAATATCTCGATTCGATCCTTTCGGTGAAACTGGTCGACGGTGTCGATACCGCGATGGCGCACATCGCCGCGCACGGATCGCACCATACGGACGCGATCGTCACCGAGGACGAAGCCACCGCCGAGGCCTTCCTCGCTCAGGTCGACAGCGCGATCGTGATGTGGAACGCCTCGACGCAATTCGCCGACGGCGGCGAGTTCGGCCTCGGCGCCGAGATCGGCATCTCAACCGGCCGCCTCCACGCCCGCGGCCCGGTCGCGCTGGAGGGGCTCACCACGTACAAATGGGTCGTCCGCGGCACCGGCCAGGCACGGCCTTGATCGCTACGTTACAATTGTATACATCCGTAGCATGAAGACATCGGTTGTAACGGCGCGTCTCGACCCGGAAACGTTGGCGGCGCTGGATAAGCTCGCTGAATATCATGAGCGCTCACGCGCTTGGCTCGTTGCAAAAGCGGTGACCCGGTACGTCGAGGAGGAGAGCGAGTTCTTTGCATTCCTTCAGCAAGGAGAAGACGAGATCGCGCGCGGGGAATACGTCTCGCATGAGGATCTCGTCGCGGAGATCCAGGCGATGCGGCTCAAGAAAGACGCTGCTTGAAGCACCTGATCTGGTCGAAGACTGCGCGCAAGGAGCTCTTCGAAATTGCGGGCTATTACAACCAGCTCGACCCCGATCTTCCAGACGTATTGCTCAGCCGCATCGAGCAGGCGCCGCTGGCGTTGCTCGATTATCCTGGGATCGGTAGTCCCACCGCGCGACGCGGCGTCCGCAAGTGGCGCGTGCGCCACACCCCATTTCTCTTATTCTATGCGACGCAGGGCGACACGATCGAAATTCGCCGGGTACGGCACGTGCGGTCCGAGCCCTCATGAAACGCATCGGTCTCCTCGGCGGCTCGTTCAACCCTGCGCATCGCGGTCACCGCAAGCTCTCGCTCCACGCGATCCGCGCGCTGGGGCTCGACGAAGTGTGGTGGCTGGTCTCGCCGGGCAATCCCCTGAAGCCGGTCGAAGGCATGGCGCCCTTCGCCGCGCGGCTCGCCTCGGCGCGGCGGATGGCGCGCCACGCCCCGATCCGGGTCAGCGACATCGAGGCGCGGCTGCACACCCGCTTCACCGCCGACACCCTCGCCAAGCTGCCCCCGCTCTATCCGCGGCACCGCTTCATCTGGCTGATGGGCGCCGACAATCTCGCCCAGTTCGATCAATGGGAGCGCTGGCGCGACATCGCGCGGCAGGTTCCGATTGCGGTGATCGCGCGTCCGGGCTATGATGCTCGCGCTCACGCTAGTCCCGCGATGAGTTGGCTGCGGCGCGCTGTGCGGCCCGCAGGCCAGGCGAAGAAATGGACGAGTTGGAGATTGCCCGGCCTCGTGCTGTTGCGCTTCCGCCCCGATCCGACTTCGGCGACCGCCATTCGCGCCGCCGATCCTGCCTGGCACCGGCACTTTCCGGACGTGCGCGGGATGCCCATATCCCCGCCGTCGGTGCCGTCTCCACCGCCGCGCACAGACTGCCTGCAACCCTGAGGAACGAACTTGGCAACATCCCCCAATGTGCAGCATGCCCCCGGTGCCGATGGCGTCGAGGCGCTGCACGCGCTCGTGATGGCTTCGCTCGACGACGATCAGGCGGTCGAGACCGTCTCGATCCCGCTCGCCGGCAAGAGCAGCATCGCCGATTACATGGTCGTCGCCTCGGGCCGCTCGACCCGGCAAGTCGCGTCGATGGCCGCCAAGCTCGCCGAGAAGATCAAGGCCGAGTTCGGCCGCAGCCCGCGCATCGAAGGCCTGCCGACCGCCGATTGGGTGCTGATCGACGCAGGCGACGTCATCGTCCATCTGTTCCGCCCCGAAGTGCGCACCTTCTACAATCTCGAGCGCATGTGGTCGTTCGGCGAAACCGCAGGCCAGGCCTGACCGGCTAAAGGCAGCGCATGCTGCTCCACATCGTCGCGCGCGGCCGGATCGGGCGCAGTCCCGAGGCCGAATTGGTCGAGCGCTACCTGAAGCGCGTCGCCTGGCCGACGCGAATCACCGAGCTTCCCGATGCCGGCGGCAAGATGCCCGAGCAGCCGCCCGGCACGCGCCTCGTGATGCTCGACGAGACCGGCGAGAACCTGCCCTCGCGCACCTTCGCCGAGCGGCTCGGCCGCTGGCGCGACGACGGGGTGCGCGAGGCGCGGTTCCTGATCGGCGCGGCCGACGGCTTCGACGACGCCCAGCGCGCCCAGGCCGACATGCTGCTGTCGTTCGGCCGCGCGACCTGGCCGCACATGATGGCACGCGCGATGCTCGCCGAGCAATTGTGGCGCGCCACCGCGATCCTTGCCAATCATCCCTATCACCGCGAAGGGTGAGCGATGGGACCCGCGCGGAGCATCGCCTTGGCCGCTGCCTTGCTGGCGATGCTCGCCGCGGGCAGCATGGCGCCGGCGCAGCAATTGCGCGAGCAGCAGGCGCGGCTGAAGTCCGCCACCGCCGAATCCGCCGCCGCCGAAGCCCGCGCGCGCGCGCTCGAGGCCGCCGCCGCCAATGAGCGCGACCGCGCCGCCCAGGCGCGCGGCCAGGAAGCCGCCGCCGCCGAACGAGTAAAGGCTGCCCAGGCCGACATCGCCGCCGCCGAGGCGCGGATCGCGATCGTCGACAGACTGCTCGCGGCGCAGCGCCTCCAGGTCGCCGAGCGCCAGGGCCCGATCGTCCGGCTGATCGCCGCGCTGCAATCGATGGCGCGCCGCCCCGCGGTGCTCGGGCTCATCCAACCCGGCTCGACCGAGGACATCGTCCATGTCCGGGCCGTGCTCGGCACGACGCTGCCGATCGTCGCGCGGCGCACCGCCGAGGTCCGCGCCGAGCTCGCCCGCGTCCAGCGGCTGCGCGCCAACGCCGCAGCGGCGGTGACCAGCCTGCGCGACGGCCGCGCCCGGCTCGAGGCCGAACGCATCGGCCTGGTCCGGCTCGAGGCCAGCCACCGCGCCCGCTCGCAGGCGCTTGGGCGCAGCGCCCTGGTCGAATCGGACCGGGCGCTCGCGCTTGGCGAACGCGCCCGCGACATCGTCGACCAGATGCAGTCGCAGGGCGAGGCGAGCCAAGTCCAGCGCGAGTTGCTGGCGCTGCCCGGTCCGCTGCCGCGCCCTGACGACGAAACCGCGCCGCCGCCCAGCCGCGCCGCCGCTTATCGCTTGCCGGTCGCCGGCCAGCTCGTCACCGGCCTGGGCGAACTCTCCGCCACCGGGGTGCGCGCCCGCGGCCTCACCCTCGCCACCGCCGTCAACGCCCGCGCGGTCGCCCCCGCCGCCGGGCGCGTCGTCTATGCCGCGCCGTTCCGTGGCTATGACGGCGTCGTCATCCTCGATCACGGCGAAGGCTGGACGACGCTCGTCGCCGGGCTAGGCGGGCTCGCAGTGCGGGTCGGCGACCAGGTCTCGCAGGGGCAGCTGATCGGCCGCGCCTGGAAGAGCGGCGAGCCGCGCGTCACCGTCGAGCTGCGCCGCCGCGGGCAGCCGATGGACCTCGCGCAATTGCTGAACTGACAGGCCGTGTAAATGCCGTTATCCTGCACTAAATCACGCTAAGCCGTTTTGTCGAAAGTCGTATGATGCTGCGTCCGCTTCTCCAGGTCACTGCCGCCGTCAGCGCAATTGCGCTCGTGCCCGTCGCATCGGGGGCGATGGCCGGGGTCGACACCAACAGCTACCGCGAACTCGACACCTTCATGGAAGTCTACAACCAGGTGAAGGCGAACTATGTCGACAAGGTAGACGACAAGACGCTGGTCAAGGGCGCGATCGCCGGCATGCTCGCCGCGCTCGATCCGCATTCCTCGTTCGCCGACGGTCTCGACTTCGACAATCTCAAGATTCAGACCGAGGGCAATTATGGCGGGCTCGGCCTGACGGTGACGCAGGAGGAAGGCGCGGTGAAGGTCATCGCGCCGACCGAGGACACTCCCGCAGCGCGTGCCGGCATCAAGTCGGGCGACTTCATCACCCATATCGACGGCAAGTTCATCGTCGGCGGCAGCCTCGACGAGGCGATCGAGCAGATGCGCGGCCAGCCCGGCACCAAGATCAACCTGACGATCGTGCGCCCCGGCGCCGACAAGCCGCTCCAGCTCACCCTCGTGCGCGAGATCATCGTCCAGAAGCCGGTGAAGTGGGAGGTCAAGGACGGCGTCGGCTACATCAACATCAACACCTTCACCGCGCAGACCGGCGCCGACACGATTCGGGCGATCCAGGAGATCGACAAGAAGCTCGGCCACAAGCCGCTCGGCTATGTCGTCGATCTGCGCGAGAATGGCGGCGGCCTGCTCAGCGAGGCGATCGCCGTCTCGGACGTGTTCCTCGGGCACGGCGAGATCGTCTCGCAGCGCGGCCGTGAGAAGAACGATATCGAGCGTTATTATGCCGAATCGATGGTCCCGGGCGATCTCGCGCGGGGGCTGCCGGTGATCGTGCTGGTCGATTCGGGCACCGCCTCGGCCTCCGAAATCGTCGCCGGCGCGCTCCAGGACCATCATCGCGCGCTGGTGATGGGTGTGCGCAGCTTCGGCAAGGGCTCGGTCCAGACGATCCTGCCGATGGGGTCGCGCGCCGCCTTGCGCCTCACCACCGCGCGCTATTTCACCCCGTCGGGTCATTCGGTCCAGGAGGGCGGAATCAAGCCCGACCTGCTCGTGCCGCAGCTGTCCGACCCCGATTACAAGGATCGCACGGTGATCCGCGAGGCCGATCTGCGCAAGCACCTGATCAACGCCGAGAAGGTCGACGACGCGACGCTCGAGCAGGACGCCCGCACCGATCCGCGCTTCGCGGCGACCGCCGATCAGCTCAAGAAGCAGGGGATCGACGACTTCCAGCTCCATTATGCGCTGCAGACGATCGCGCGCTCGGGCGGCAAGCCCCAGGTCGCGGTCAAGGGCCGCTGAGGCATGCGCAGCGACGGGCTCCGCACCGCACGTTGGATCGCGCTCCTGCTCCCGGCGGCATTGCTTGCCGGTGCCTGGGGATCGCAACTGTTCGGCGGGCTGTTCCCCTGCGAGATGTGCCATTGGCAACGCTGGCCGCATTACGCGGCGGTCGTGGTCGCGGCCCTGTCCTTCGCGCCACTGCCGCGCCCGGTGCAGATGCTGTTCGTATTGTTCGCCGGGGTGCTGATCGCAGTCAGTGGGGCGATCGGGGTATTCCATGTCGGAGTAGAACATCATTGGTGGCAGGGGATCACTGCCTGCACCGCTCCGGTTGGGCATGGTGACGCGATG
This sequence comes from Sphingomonas sp. FW306-1B-B10E, assembly GCF_058782005.1. Lineage (NCBI taxonomy): Bacteria > Pseudomonadati > Pseudomonadota > Alphaproteobacteria > Sphingomonadales > Sphingomonadaceae > Sphingomonas > Sphingomonas sp. FW306-1B-B10E. Next base: position 131,875 of record NZ_JBYSXG010000001.1, on the reverse strand, counting down.
GACCTGCTCAACCAAGCGCTGCGTCGTCCGCTGATCCGCTGCGACGTGCCGCAATGGACTTTGTTCGGGATCAGTCTCGCCGGGTTCAATGCGATCCTCTCGCTCGGCGGCGCGATCGCGATCTTCGCGCTGGCGCCGCGAAAGGCGCGGCGATGAGCTGGAAGCCCGGCGACCCCCGCGAAGGCACGGACGCGATGGTCCGCGTCGACCAGGCGGGCGAATATGGCGCGACGCGGATCTATGCCGGTCAACTCGCGATGATGGGTGATCGCACACCCACGGCGCGGATGATCAACGGGATGGCCAACCAGGAAGAGCGCCACCGCGCCTTTTTCGACGCGATGATCGCGAACCGCGGCGTACGCCCGACCGCGCTCCAGCCGTTCTGGGACGTCGCCGGCTTCGCCTTGGGCGCGGTCACCGCCGCGATCGGCCCCGCCGCCGCGATGGCCTGCACCGCGGCGGTCGAGACCGAGATCGACCTGCACTATCAGCGCCAGCTTGCCGAACTGGGCGACAAGGACCCCGAGCTCAGCCACGCCGTCGCCGAATTCCGCGACGAGGAGCTCGAGCATCGCGACACCGCGCTCGCGCACGGCGCCGAGACCGCGGTCGCCTATCCTTTGCTGTCCGGGCTTATTCGGCTGGGCTGCCGCGCTGCCATTGCGGTTTCGAAACGGATATGACAGCCAAGTCGCGCGTTGACGCGCGACAGGTTGCGCAAGGAGAAGCCGGGATGCTCAAGCGGATCGTGATCATGGCAGGGCTGGCGGCAATGCCGCTGCTGGTGCCCGCCGCGCAGGCGCAGAACGCCGCGCAGAGCGGCGTCCTGGTCATATACGGCAACGACAAATGTCCGACCAATGACAATGGCGAGGAAATCGTCATCTGCCAGCGCCTCGACGAGGCCGACCGCTATCGCATCCCCCAGACCCTCCGTCAGCCCTCTAGCCGCCCGCAGGCGAATGAAAGCTGGGCAGTGCGCTCGCAGGATGCGCTCGACGCCGGCCGGATGGGCACTGGCAGCTGCTCGACCGTTGGCCCGGGCGGCCAGACCGGCTGCTTCGTCCGCCAGGCTACCCAGGCCCGCGCCGAATCCCGCGCCCGCCGCCAGGAACAGACCGACCTGCCGCTGCCCTAATCCTGTTCCCCGGCGAAGGCCGGGGCCCAGTCGCAGTGCAGTCGCGGGGCAGTTCTCGCTCGCCAGTTCATTGAAACAGGTCCCCGGCCTTCGCCGGGGAACATTGCGTTAGCCCTGTGGCTTGCTCGCGATCCCGCAACCACGTCGGCGGCGCCCGCAACACGCACTCCCCGATGATCCACAGCATCGCCGCGCCGCGTACCCCCGCGGCGATTGCGACGTCGGTAGGCGTCGCGGTCGGCCAGCCGTGCTCCATCGATCCCAGCCACCAGAATTCGGCGAAATAGGCCGCCACCCCGCCCATTACGAATAGCGCCACCGGCCACAGCCGCGGTGCGGTCATCAGCAGCAGCGGGTAAAGCCACAAATCGAATTGCGGCGAATAGACTTTGTTGGTCAGCATGAACCAGGCGAGCACCGGGGTGAACAGCACCCACAGATGGTCGCGATGCCTGCGCCAGCCCAGCGCGACGATCACCGCGAAGCCGATCAGGAAGGCGAGCGCGGCGTAGCGATTGCGCGCCTCGGTCGAGGTGATCCACCAGCCCATATTGGCGAAGACGTCCCAGGTCGCGGCAATGGTCCCTGGGCGAACCTGCGAGAAGCGGTAGAATTCGCTCCAATTCTCGCGCGCGAACAGCGCCACCGGCACATTGACCAGCAGCCACACGCCGATCGCCGCCACCGAGAGCCCGGCCGCGCGCACCAGCCGGTCGCGCCACGGCCTCGCGTCGCCAAATAGCGCGCTCAAGCCGATCAGCGGAAGCGCGAGCACCGGAAACAGCTTGGCCGCCGTCCCCAACCCTGCCGCCATCGCGCCGGTCACCAACCGGCCCTGCCGCGCGAGGAGCAGCGCGCCGACCGCGAGCGCCGTCGCCGCCATGTCCCAATTATGCCCGAGATAAAGCACCAGCGGCGGCGCCAGCGCCCAGCCCCATAGGCGGCGCGCGTCCATCCCGGCGGCGAGAAACCATTTCAGGACCAGCGCCGCGAGCAGCGCGTTGGCCACCACCACCACGCCGAGAAAATGCCCGTTGCGCGCGCGGGGGCCGAACAGCAGCCGCGTGGCGCTGCCCTCGACCCAGATCTGCGCGCCGGTGAGCACCGGATATTCCATCTGCGCCTGGAAATAGGGGACCCTGCCCTCGGCGACGCCGCGGGCCGACCAGAAAGGCATGACGTCGTTGTAGCAGCCGGTGTTGTATTGCTCGGCGTGGGTCCAGCCGCCGGGCACGCAATGGCCCTTGAACAGCCAGCCGGCGCCGCACGTTGCCCAGAAAGCTAGCCACAGCGCGAACAGGCGCCAGTTCACGTCTCGCGGAAGAGCCCAGCCCATGCTGGCTGCTTATCGCCTGCGACGAGTAGCGTCCATCATCGCTGGACTTTGCGATATCAAGAACATAGATGGAACACATGGCCAAGCTGGATGTACGCGAAAAGCTGGAAATCCTTGCCGACGCGGCGAAATACGATGCGTCCTGCGCCTCGTCGGGAACCGCGAAGCGCAACTCCGCCGGCGGCAAGGGCATCGGTTCGACCGAAGGCATGGGCATTTGCCATGCTTATGCCCCAGACGGCCGCTGCATCAGCCTGCTCAAGATCTTGCTGACCAACAGCTGCATCTTCGACTGCCATTATTGCATCAACCGCAAAAGCTCGAACGTCCGCCGCGCGCGCTTCACCCCCGAGGAGGTCGTCGATCTCACGCTGAGCTTCTACAAACGCAATTATATCGAAGGGCTGTTCCTGTCCTCGGGCATTATTCGCTCGTCCAACTATACGATGGAGCAGATCGTCCGGGTCGCCCAATTGCTCCGAGAAGTGCATGATTTCAGGGGATATATTCACCTGAAAACCATCCCCGACGCCGACCCTGAGCTGGTCCACCAGGCAGGGCTCTACGCCGATCGCGTCTCGATCAACGTCGAACTGCCCACCGTCGCCGGGCTCCAGCGCCTCGCGCCCGAGAAGTCGGCGCCGCGGATCGAGGCCGCTATGGGCAATGTTCGCCACGATCTCGACAGTTCGGCCGATGCCGGCAAGCGCTTCAAGTCCGCGCCGAAGTTCGCCCCCGCCGGCCAGTCGACCCAGATGATCGTCGGCGCCGATGCCGCGACCGACGGCGACATCATTACCCGCGCCGCCGGGCTCTACGACCGCTTCGCGCTGCGCCGTGTCTATTATTCGGCGTTCAGCCCGATCCCCGACGCCAGCGCGGTGCTGCCGCTCCAGCGCCCGCCGCTGATGCGCGAGCACCGTCTCTATCAATCCGATTGGCTGATGCGCTTTTACGAGTTCCAGCCCAAGGAAGTCGCGCAGGCCGCCGACCCGGCGACGGGGATGCTCCCGCTCGACATGGATCCCAAGCTCGCCTGGGCGCTGCGCTTCCGCGATCGCTTCCCGGTCGACGTCAACCGCGCCCCGCGCGAGGCGCTGCTCCGCGTGCCGGGGCTGGGCGTGAAGGCAGTCGACGCAATTCTCGCAACGCGGCGCTGGCGGCGTCTGCGCCTCGCCGACGTCGCGCGGCTAACCGCGTCGATCACCAAGGTCCGCCCGTTCCTCGTTGCCGAAGACTGGAAGCCGGTGGCACTCGCCGACCGCGCCGATCTCCGCCCGCTCGTCGCGCCCAAGCGCGAGCAGCTCGAATTGTTCGCCGCCTGAGAATGACTCGCGGCTGAAACAAGGCCCCGGCTCGCCGGTTGGAGCGGGCGAAGGAGATCCCCATGGCCGACGCACGCATCTTCGAAGACCTCAAGGCCGATCACGACCGGCAGCGCGCCTTGCTCAAGCGCGTCGGCGACCATCCCGGCACCGATGAGCCGCGCCGCGAGGCGTTCGAAACGCTGCGGCTCGAATTGCAGGCGCATGCCGCGGCGGAGGAGGAATCGCTCTATGCGACGATGCTCGCCGATCCCGAGTTGCGCGAGGACGCGCGCCATTCGGTCTCGGAGCATAAGGAAGTCGACGATTTCCTCGGCGAATTGCTCGATCTCGAATTCGGCGCGCCCGAATGGGATGAGAAGTTCGGCGAGATGCGCCACCGTTACGAACATCATATCGACGAGGAAGAAGAGGAGATGTTTCCCACCGCGGCCGAACATCTGCCCGCCGAGGTCGAGGAAAAGCTCGCCCGCGTCTTCGAGGAGCGCAAGCCCGCCGAGCTCGAGCGCGCCGAGGAACATGCACCGGGTGACGAACGCGAATAAGCGATGCGCGTAGTCGCGCTCGCCGCCGAGGACGATTTCGAGGGGTGGCGCGACGCGGCGCGCGCACTCGCCGGCGCGCGGGTGCCGCCGTCGGAACTGGTCTGGCAGGTCGGCGATGCGCCTGTCGACCTGTTCGGCGACGAGGCGGTGCTCGCCCCCGTCGCGCCCGCCGCGTTCCGCGTGCCACGCCCCTTTCTCGATCTCGCGCAGAGCGTGGTCCTTCACGCCGATCCGCAGCGCTTCGCCTTGCTCTACACCCTGCTCGTCGGACTGATCGCCGAGCCGCGCCGGATCGACGACGCTGCCGACCCGCTCGTCCGCCGGCTCGAAGAGATGGCCAAGGCCGTGCGCCGCGACATCCACAAGATGCGCGCTTTCGTGCGCTTCCGCGAAGTCCAGGACGAGGCAGGCGTGCGCTACGTCGCCTGGTTCGAGCCCGAACATCACATCGTCCGCGCAAATGCCCGCTTTTTCGTCGATCGCTTCGCCAATATGCGCTGGTCGATCCTCACACCCGAGCTCTCGCTCCACTGGGACTGCGAGACGCTCGCCGAGGGTCCGGGCGCAACCAAGGCCGACGCGCCAGGCGACGATCCGGTCGAGGACGTCTGGAGGACCTATTACGCGTCGATCTTCAATCCGGCGCGGCTCAAGACCGGCATGATGCTCAAGGAGATGCCGCGCAAATATTGGAAAAACATGCCCGAGACCGCGTTGGTCAAGGAGCTGGTCGCGACGGCGCGGCAGCGGGAGACCGGAATGGTGGCAAAGGCGCGAGCCGCGATCGGCGGCAATATCGAGGCGGCATGGGCGGCGCTGCGCGACGAGGCGGCGGGGTGCACGCGCTGCCACCTCTACAAACATGCGACGCAGACCGTTTTCGGCGAAGGGCCGGTCGACGCGCGGATGATGTTCGTCGGCGAGCAGCCCGGCGACCAGGAGGACCTCGCCGGCAAGCCGTTCGTCGGCCCGGCCGGACAGATGTTCGACAAGGCGATCGGCCAGGCCGGGATCGATCGCGCGGGCGTCTACGTCACCAATGCGGTCAAGCATTTCAAGTTCGAGCCGCGCGGCAAGCGCCGGATCCACTCCAAGCCGGACGCCGGCGAGATCAGCGCGTGCCGCTGGTGGTACGAGCAGGAACGGCTGCTGGTGAAGCCCGAGATGACCGTCGCGCTCGGCGCCACCGCCGCGCGGCAGATGCTCGGCAAGGTGGTGACGATCAGCGCTACCCGCGGTCGCCCGATCGAGCTTGCCGAGGGCGGCACCGGCTGGGTGACGATCCACCCGAGCTTTCTGCTCCGCATGCCCGACAAGAGCCGCGCCGAAGACGAGTTTGCTGCGTTCGTCGAGGATTTGAAGAGCGCGGCGAAGGCATTGGGTTAACCGCGGGCCATGTTCACATTCCACTTATCCCGTAATGAATCCCACCCCGGCGAAGGCCGGGGCCCAGTTGCAATGTCGTTCGAGAGGGTGGCCCGACTTCAATGCGTTCGTCGAACCTGGTCCCCGGCCTTCGCCGGGGTGGGTTAAGAGCGGATATATCAGTCAGAAACTCTCGGGATCCGGCCCCAGGCGTCCCGCCGGATCGTCGAGCGCATCGATCGCCCCGATGTCCGCCGCCTCGAGCCGCACCTCCCCGGCGGCCAGGTTCGCCGCGAGCCGCTCGCGTGCCGACGCCTTGGGGATCACTGCCAGCCCGTGGTGCAAATGCCAGGCGAGGATCGCCTGTGCCGGCGTGCAGCCGTGCGCCTCGGCGATGCGAACGATCGCGTCGTTGGCGAGCAAAGTCCCCTGCCCCAACGGTGCCCAACTCTGCGTGAGGATTCCCCGCTCGGCATGGAATTCGCGCAACGCGCGCTGCTGGAAGCCGGGATGGAGCTCAACCTGGTTGAGCGCCGGAGCCACCCCGGTCGCCTCGATGATCGCGCGCAGATGCTCGGCATTGAAGTTCGACACGCCGATCGACTTGGCCCGCCCCTCGTCGCGCAGCCGCACCAGCACCTTCCACGCCTCGACATATTTGCCGAGCGATGGCATCGGCCAGTGGATCAGATAGAGGTCCACGTGGTCGCGGCCGAGCTGTTCGAGGCTATGGTCGAACGCCCGCAACGCCGCATCAGGATCGAGCGAATCGCGCCACAATTTGGTCGTGACGAACACGTCCTGGCGCCCGCCCAGCCCCTCGGCGACGCCGCGTTCGTTGCCGTACAAGGACGCGGTGTCGACCAGCGCATAGCCGAGCTCGACCGCCTCGCGGGTGATCCGCGGCGCTTCGTCGTTCGGCACGAGATAGGTGCCGAAGCCGATCGCGGGGATGGCGCGGCCGTCGTTCATCGTCAGCGTGGCGGGCATCAGCAACTCCTCTTGGCAGGCCCGCCCGTCTAATCGCCCCTGGCCGCCTCCGCCAGACGCGCGGCGATCGCCCGCACCCTATCCGCGCGCCCGGGCGCAAGCCTGTCGACCATCGTCCGATAGCGCGCCAAGGTCTCTGCTTCGGCGCGTTCGGGTGCGCCGCTGTCGAACGGCGGTGCCGGATCATATTCTAGGCTGAGTTGGACGAGGCGGGCATGTTCCTCGCCGCGGATCGCCGCGGTCAGCGCCAGCGCAAAGTCGATCCCCGCGGTGACGCCGCCCCCGCTGACCCGGTTGCGATCGAACACGACGCGCTCGCCGACGGGTTCGGCGCCGAACCAGGCGAGCTGCTCGCGCGACGCCAATGGCAGGCGGCGCGATAGCCGGTGAGCAGCCCCGCCGCGGCGAGGATCAGCGAGCCGGTGCAGACGCTGGTCACCCACTGCGCGCTATCGGCGACCTGGCGCACCCAGGCGAGCGTCTCGGGATCCTCCATTACCGCGACGGTGCCGAAGCCGCCGGGGACGCAGAGGATGTCGGCGCGCGGCACCTCGGAGAAGCTGGCGGTCGGGTGCAGCGCGAACTGCGCATCGGTCGGCACTGGATCGCGCGTCTTCGCCGCCAGATCGAGCCGGACATTGCCAAGGCGGGAAAGGACCTGGGCGGGCCCGGTCAAGTCGAGCTGGGTAACGTCGGGAAACAGCAGGAAGACGATATGGAGCGGCGCGGCTTCGGGCATGTTTCCTCCGGCAAGTTGCGAGGGTGCCCAGGCGATGCGGCGGCTATCCCTGCGCTTCCCGATGGTGCTCCATCCCGGTCGCCAGTCACGCAGATGCGCCTAGTTTAGGTCCCGCACGCACCCCGCGCAACCTTAGAGCCCGAGCGCCTGCCGCGTCTTCGCGCCGACGATGCCGTCATTGCCCAGCGCGTGCGACTTCTGAAACGCGACCACAGCCGCCTTGGTCGCGGGCCCGAAATCGCCGTCCGGGATCAGGCCCAGCTTCTTCTGGAGCAAGGCTACATCGGCACCGTCATCGCCCATCTTAAGCGTGCGCTGGATCGCGTCGGTCCGCGGCGGCGAGATCGCGTGCAGCGTATAGGCGGCGGCGAGCTTGGTATCGTAGCGGTTCTTGAGGAAGGCCGGGCCATTATAGCCGCGCGCGAACCCCGCCCAGTCGCGCCGGCACAGTTCGTCGTCGAGCTTGTTGAGCTTCACGAAGCGAACGAATGCCGCGAGATGGTCGTCCTCCGAACGGCACATGCCGCGGCAGAAATCCTCGACATCGGGCGTGCCGAGCGATTCATGGTGATAGCCCATGATCTGGAACGCGCCCCAGCTCGCCGATTCGAGCGCGGCCTTGCGATCCAGCGCGATCGCCTGGGCGAGCCGGTCATATTCGGCGGCCCCGCCCTGATAGCCGCCGGGCTCGCTCGACGAGATGTCGGGGTGCGACTGGTCGAACCGCCCGCCGGTGCGCTTGCTGAAAACATGGCGCTCGAACAGGATCTTGGGGCGCGTATCGGAGAGGAAGCCGCCGCGGCTCTCGACGTCGATCACGGCCTTCACCGCGGCGACGTCGCAGCCGATTGCGTCGGCCGCCTTCTGGATCGCGTCGGGACTGAAAGCAGTCGCAGGTCCGGAGAATTCGAGCATTGCGCACTCCTCATACGGAAGCCAGACGGCCGGCAGTTTCCGGAAAGGATGCGATTCCCTGCAGCTATTCTATGGCAGCCCCGCCGCGGAGGCAATTCGCTATTCGGCGATCAGCCCGGCAAAGGGCGGCAGCTGCGCCGGCGTGGCGCCGTTGACTGCCTCGACCACGCGCTTGCCGCGCCAATCCTGAGGCAGGGTGACCGTCTCTTCGCCGAGATTGAATGCGCAGAACAGCGTCTGGCCCTCCGCCCTACGCTCGAGCACCAATAGCGCCGCCCCGGCTTCGCGGATCGTGATCGACCCGGTCATCAGTGCCGGGCGCGAATGGCGCAGCGCGATCAGCCGCCGGGTCAGATTGAGCAGCGAGCCGGGATCGGCCTGCTGGCGATCGACCGCAAGCGCGGCGTGATCGCCGCCGACCGGAAGCCAGGGCTTGCCGGTGGTGAAGCCCAAGGCAGGCGCGTCGGCCTGCCACGGCAGCGGGGTGCGCACGCCGTCGCGGCTGAGCGTCAGCGGCCAATTGGCGATCGCCTCGGGATCCTGCAGGTCGGCGAAGCCGATCTCGACCTGGGTCAGTCCCAATTCCTCGCCTTGGAACAGGATGGCGTTGCCGCGTAGCGCGAGCAGCAACAGCATCTTCACTCGCGCGAACGCGGCGCGATGCGCATCGCCCACCCAGCGCGAAACCGCACGCGGCGCGTCATGATTCTCGAAGGCCCAACTCGGCCAGCCCATCCCCGGTTCGGCAGGCCAGCCCGCCGCGGCATCGCGCACCAATGCGGGCGTCAGCCGATCGGCATAGAGGAAGGCGAAGCTGTACGCCGAGTTGAGCCGCGTCTCGCCCGCGGTGAACGCGTGCATCTCGGCCTCCGGGTGCGGCCCGCCGACTTCGGCGACGGTGAAGCGGCCGCCATAGCTGTCGGTCAGCGCGCGAATCCGCTCGAGGAAGCGCGGGATGTCGGCATGGCTCTGATTGTAGAGATGCTGCTGAAAGTCGAAGCTTCGCGTGCGGGGCCTGCCGGTGTCGGGCGCGGGCGGGTTATCGCGCAGCTCGGGATCGTGCATCGAGAAGTTGAGCGCGTCGAGCCGGAACCCGTCGACGCCGCGGTCGAGCCAGAATTTCGCGGTGGCGAGCGTCGCCTCCTGCACTTCCGGATTGTGGAAATTGAGGTCGGGCTGCTCGCGCAGGAAGTTGTGCAGATAATATTGCCCGCGGCGCGCGTCCCAGGTCCAGGCCGGGCCGCCGAACACCGACTGCCAGTTGGTCGGCGGACTGCCGTCAGCCTTGGGATCGGCCCAGACATACCAATCGGCTTTCGAATTGTCGCGCGACGACCGGCTTTCCTTGAACCAGAGATGCTGATCCGAGCTGTGCGAATAGACCTGGTCGATGAGCACCCGCAGGCCGAGCTGGTGCGCGCGTGCGATCAAGGCATCGAAGTCGGCCAGCGTGCCGAAGATCGGGTCTACGTCGCAGAAATCGGCGATATCGTAACCGAAGTCGCGCATCGGCGAAGTGAAGAAGGGCGACAGCCAGATCGCATCGACGCCGAGCGCGGCGACATGATCGAGATGCGCGGTGATTCCGGCGAGATCACCGACCCCGTCGCCGTTCGAATCGGCGAAGCTGCGCGGATAGATCTGGTAGATCACCGCGCCACGCCACCAATCGCGCGTGTCGGCTTCGGGATGCTGGGCGAGCAGTTCGTTCATTGCGGCTTTCCGGCGGCGCAGACGGCGTAGCCGAACGCGGGTACTGACAGAGTGAGGCTTCCCGGCGCGGCTGCGGCTGCGGGGCAGCTTCCGGCGAGCGCGGTGAACGCCGTGGAAGCGGTCTCGACCGCGACATTGCCGGTCCAGGGCTGCCCGCTCGAATTGAACGCGATCAGGACTTCGTGGCCGTCGGCGGGATCGAAGCGCGAGACCGCGAACAGCCCGGGCTTGTCGCCGGCGAAGCGCGTCACCTGGCGGCCGCGGGTGAGCGCGGGCTGTGCGCGGCGGAGCTTGGCCAGCGTCGCGATCTCGCGGAACAACGGGTGCTCGGGATTGAAGTTGGCGACCGCGTTGGTGCGGTCGGTGCCGAGCAGCTGGTTGTCGGTGTAGCTCGCGACCTTGCTGGCGAACATGTCCTCGCGCGCGTCCTGATCGGCGCCGTCGCCGACGAAGCCCTGCTCGTCGCCCGAATAGATCGTCGGCACGCCGCGCAGCAGCAACAGCATCGCATGCGCGAGCCGGTCGCGCGCGAGCAATTCCGATGCGCTCGCCTTCGGATTGGCCTCGCGGAGGAAAAAGGCGGCACGGCCCTGGTCGTGGTTGCCGAGGAAGGTCGGCAGCGTATGCGCCATTGCCTCACCGCCCTCGTAGAGCGGATCGGCGGCGAACACCGCGGCAAGCTTGTCGGTCCCGGCCGTACCAGCGCTGACTGCATTGACCGCGCGCGCAAAGGCGAAGTCGAGCACCGCCGGCAATTTGTCGACGCGGGTGTGCCGTGCGAGCGCCGACGTGTCGGGATCGGCGACCTCGCCGAAAATATGGAAGTTGGGAATGCCCTTGGCCTTGGCGCGGGTCAGCATCGCGGGGACGAAGGTCTGCCAGAATTCGGGGTTCACGTGCCGCGCGGTGTCGATGCGGAAGCCGTCGATCCCGAACCGGTCGATCCAGCTACCGAAGATATCGATCATCCCGCTGACCACCCGCGGATTTTCGGTCATCACGTCGTCGAGCCCGACGAAATCGCCCATCGTCGAACTCTCGCCGGCGAAGGTCGAGTTGCCGCGATTATGGTAGTAGATCGGATCGTTGAGCCAGGCCGGGACCTTCACGGCCTTCTCCGCGGCGGGGACGAACGGCGTGTAGGCGTAATCGGGCCTGGTCAGCTTGGCGAAATTCTCGGGCGTCGCGATGCCGTCGCCGGCGAAGTCCTTATTGATCGCCTCGCCGGCGACGCCCCCTTTGCGGCCGTACGGAAAATCGGCACGAGACCGATAGGTACAGTCGCCGCACTCGCGATACTGGATCACGTCCGCGGTGTGATTGACGATGATATCCATATAGACCTTGATCCCGCGGGCATGCGCCGCGTCGACCAGGGCCTTGAAGTTGGCATCGGTGCCGAGATGCGGATCGACCCGCGTGAAATCGGTCACCCAATAGCCGTGATAGCCCGCCGATTCCTGGCCCTTGGGGCCCTGCACCGGCTTGTTCTTGAAAATTGGACCGACCCAGATCGCGGTCGCGCCGAGCGCCTCGACATAATCGAGCCGCTGGAGCAGCCCCTTGAGGTCGCCGCCGTGATAGAAGCCCTTGGCCGCGGGATCGAAGCCAGTGACCAGCCGGTCGCCCTTCAGCCCGCCGTGATCATTGGCGGCGTCGCCATTCTCGAAGCGATCGGGAAGAAGGAAATACAGGACCTCATCCTCGGGCAACCGATCGCGATAGCTCTGCGCGGCGGCGGGCGTGGCAAGCAGCCCGGCGAGAAAGGCGAAGGCGGCGAGCTTCATGCGGCAATATCCTCGCGCGCGGCGCAATGCCGGCGAATGAAGGCGGCGTGATCGGGCATCTGCGCCACCTCGCGCGCAGTGAGCTGCGCCAGCAGATCGAGATATTCGGCGAGTTCGGCCGGGACAGGCTGGTCGGCCAGCGGATGATGCCCCGCCGCCGCGACGCCCTGCCCGGCGAGCACCTGGAGCCACGCCACTTCGCTGAACAGATCGCCCTCGTCGCGAACGATCTGCCCGGCGGTGCGCCACAAGTCGATCTTGTGCGCCAATCCCTCGGGAAGCGGCGTCTCGCGCCGGGCGCGCCAGAACTGCGCGTCGCGATCGTTGGCCCAATAATGGAGAATCAGGAAGTCGCGGATGCGATCGACTTCGCGATGGGCCTGACGGTCATATTCGGCGCGCTGGGCCTCGCTGATCCGCCGCCCGGGGAGCAGCTTGAGCACGCGCTCCACCGCCGACTGGATCAGATGGATGCTGGTCGATTCGAGCGGCTCGAGGAACCCGCTCGCAAGCCCGACCGCGATGACGTTGGCGCGCCAGAACGCGTGTCGCTTGCCCGCGGTGAAGCGCAGCGGCCGCGGCTCGGCGAGCGCCGGGCCGTCGAGATTGGCCAGCAGCCGCGCTGCCGCCTCGTCGTCCGAAAGCGCATCGCTCGCATAGATGATGCCGTTGCCGGTGCGGTGCTGGAGCGGGATCCGCCACTGCCAGCCCGCGTCATGCGCGGTGGCGCGGGTATAGGGCGTGAAGTCATCGGCCCGCGCGCTCGGCACCGCCAGCGCGCGGTCGCAGGGCAGCCAGTACGACCAATCCTCATATCCGACGCCCAGCGTCTCGCCGATCAGCAGCGCGCGAAACCCGGTGCAATCGATGAACAGATCGCCGGCGATCGAGCGTTCGCCGTCGAGCCGCAGCGCCGCGATATCGCCATTCTCACCGTTGCGGGATACCTCGACGATCCTGCCTTCGATGCGGGTGACGCCTCTCGCCTCGGCGTAGTTTCGCAGGAAGCGTGCATAAAGCGCGGCGTCGAAGTGAAATGCATAGGGCATCTCGGGCAGCATTGCCGAGGTCCGCGCCGGGCCGCGTTGCATCCGGTTCGCCCGCGCCGCAACCTCGTTGAGCGAATAGACGCCGAGCGGCTGGGCCACCCCCTCGGCCTGCCCGCGCAGCCAGCTATGCTGGAATGCTACGCCTCCGCTCTCGCGCCCGACCTCGCCGAACGCGTGCATGTAGCGCCCGCCCTGCGTCCAGCCGACGAACTCGATCCCGAGCTTGAAGCTTGCCTGGGTCGCCGCGACGAAGGCGTTCTCATCGATCCCCAGTGCGGCGTTGAACTGGCGGATCTGCGGGATCGTCGCCTCGCCGACCCCGACCGTCCCGATCGCATCGGACTCGACCAGGGTCACTGCGAAGCCGGCGCCGAGGAAGCGCGCCAGCGCTGCCGCGGTCATCCATCCCGCGGTGCCGCCGCCCGCAATGACGATGCGATAGGGTTCGGCCGACGCCACGTTACGCTTCCTCGGAAAGTCGCCTCAGAACTTGTACGTGATGCCGAGATAGTAATCGCGGCCGTAGCGCTGATATTCGCGCGCGAGCCGCGTATCGCCCGCTTCGGTGGTCACGAACGGCGCGTCGGTGAGGTTCTTCGCCTGGGCGAGGATCGAGAAGCCCGCAAGCGGGCCGCTCCGAAACTCGTAGCCGATCTGGGCATCGAGCACGCCCTCGGCCTTGCCGGTGCGGTATTCGGGATTGGCCGAGAGCCCCGCCAGCTCGGCGAGGAACTCGTCGCGCCAGCGATAGGTCGCCCGCGCCTGGAAGCCGTTCTTCTCGAAATAGGCCGTGCCCGAGCCGATCCACTTCGACTGACCGGGCAAGGTCACCGCCGAATTGTCGGCATAGACGATCTTGCTGTCGACATAGGAGCCGCTGGCGAAGATGCCGAAGCCGTCGAGCGCCTGGCTGAACACGCTGAACGGCAGCGACGCCGTCGCCTCGAGCCCGAGAATGTCGCCCCGGCCGGTATTCGCCGGCGCCTTGACCAGCCCGAACTGCGCATTCTGCGCCACGACGATCGCGCGCTGCGCCGGCGGCAACACCGACAGCAGCGGCGAGAAATCATAGAGCACGCTGTTGTTGGGATCGACGAAGTCGGTGAGGCGCTTGTAGAAACCAGTCAGCGCCAGATAGCCGCCGCCGGCGAGGTATTTCTCGAACGAGATGTCGATGTTGCCCGATTTGTAGGGCTTCAGCGCGAAATTGCCGCCGTCCGAGCTGAACGGGCTGTTCTGCGGTGCGCTGCCGAGGCCGATCTTGGCGAAATCGATATTGACCGCCTGGGTGATGCGTTCCTGATCGAGGCGCGGGCGGACCATCGTCTGCGCGGCACCCAGCTTGATGAAGAAGCCGTCCTCCAACTCGAGGCTGAACGTCGCCGAGGGCAGGAAGTCGGTATAGGTCGTCTCGTCGGCGACCGGCGACGTCGTCACCACCCCGGCCTGAAGCGCGGCGATCGCCCCCGACGAGCCCTGCTTGGTGTGGACCACCTGGAGCCCTAGCGAACCCTTGAGCGCCTTGCCGCCGACGGTGCCGTCGATCGCCAATTTGGCATAGCCGGTCAGCACCTTTTCGGTGATGATATTGTCGCGGACCAGCGAGCCCGGCCGGCCGTCGAAATACGGCGCGAGCAACGAATAGACCTTCAGCGGATCATAGGTCAGCATCTTGGGCACGCCGAGATAATCGAGCGAGACTTGCTCATCGAGAATCGCATCGGCGGGCACAGGCACGCTGAGTGGCGTTCCGCTGGCGACGGTACAATTTGTGCCGCCGCCCTCGGGGCAGAGGAAGTACGACTTGTAGCGGCTCTGCTTCTCGCGGCGGCTGTAGTTCGCGCCGATTTCCCAACGGCTGAAGATGCTACCGCCGATCTCGCCGTTCAGGCTGGCGCGCAGTGCCTTGAGGTCGTCGGTGAAATCGGGCCGGTTGAGGAACCCCGCCTGCACCACCGTCTCGACGCCGTTGAATCCCCAGCCACGCGGGTCGGTCAGGCTGATGATCCCGGTATTGGTGTAATCGAGCGTCGGAACGATGTCGAAGGTGCCGTCATCGTTGTGGGTGATGTGAATCGTGTCCTTCGCGCCCGACTGGTTGTAGCCGGTGCCCGAATAGGTCTCGAGCAGGAAATCGGTGCGCGTCGCGCGGCTCCAGCTCGCATCGACGACGAAGTGGACCGTGTCGCTCAGGCGAAGATCGTTGTTCCAGCCGAGCGACAGGTTCTTGGCGGTGCGCTTGTTGTAATCGTTGCGCTGGACGCCGACGACGTTGGTGATGATCGCATCGGTGACCAGCCCGTTTTCAACGGTATAGCCCGGCTGGATCGTCGCGTTCGAACCGAAGGCAGGCGCGATCGGGAACTCGATCCCGCGCAGCCGCTGCACTTCCTCGAAGTTCGAATAGAGCGCGTCGAAGGTCGAGTGGAAATTTTCGCTCGGCGCCCATTCGACCGTGGCGACGCCGCCATAGCGCTTGAGCACGCTCGACTGGACATAGGGCTTGGCACCGCCGAGGAAGAGATTGCCGCCGGCGGCCGCCTCCGATGGGAAGCCCCAGGCGGCGTAGCGCTCGTTCTGCGTCGGCGTGCTCTGCGCCGAGACGCCGATCGCGATGCCGAGCGTGTCGTTGGCGAACTTGTCGACATAGGTCGCCGAGGCGCGATAGCCGTAGCGGCTGCCGTCGGGATTGAGCTTGTCCTTCTCGTTCATCTGGCCGCGCGCGGCGACGACGAAGGCTTGCTTCGATTCGAGCGGGCGCAGCATGCGCAGGTCGACCGTGCCGGCGATGCCCGCGGCGACCAGCGAGGCGTCGGCGGATTTGTAGACATTGACCGTCTTGAAGAATTCGGACGGATACTGGTCGTATTCGACGCCGCGATTGTCGCCGACGGTGACCTGCTCGCGGCCGTTGAGCAACGTCGTCGAGAAGTCCGGGCCGAGGCCGCGGATCGAAAGGCGCTGGTCGCGGCCCTCGAGGCGCTGCGCGGTGACGCCGGGCAGGCGCGCGAGCGAATCCGCGATCGAGACGTCGGGAAGCTTGCCGATATCCTCGGACGAGACCGAATCGACGATCATCGCCTCGTTGCGCTTGATGTTCGCCGAGGATTGCAGCGAAGCGCGGATGCCCGAGACGACGATTTCCTGGTCCGGAACGTCCTGCGTTCCCCGGTCGGGAACGTCGGCAGTCTGGACGTCCTGCGCCAGCGCCGGCGTGGCGGCGGCCACGAACAGGAGCGCCGCGGCAAGTGCGCGGCTGCTCGCCCCGAGCGCCACATGGCTACGCTTTTTGTCGATCAAAGTCCGTCTCCCCTAATCTGCGCTCCGTTTCCAGCTCTGGCGGCCGGTCGATCTCGGATGCGCAACATGTGCTGCGCAGAACTGCGCGTCGTCGCCGCGCCACATCTTCCGAAAGTGCCGGTTTGGACCAGCCGGCCACATACGTATTCAGTGGCGATCGCTGCCCGGCCGGGCTGATTTGCAGCGGCGGCGGCGTTGACGCGGCGGGCGATCTGGGCTGTCTGCATATTATGCGAAGCGGCGGACACGGCCGTGCGCCGGAGAGGAGGGGGGTATGCAACGCAAGCCGACATCATTCGATATCGCGCAGCTGGCGGGGGTCTCCCAGCCGACCGTGTCGCGCGCGCTGCGCGGCGAGCTGGGTGTCAATCCGGCGACCCGGCTGCGCATCGAATCAATTGCCAAGCAGCTCAACTACCGCGTCGACAAGGCCGCTTCGAACCTGCGCACCCGCCACTCCCAGACGCTGGCACTGCTGTTCTTCGAGGACCCGACCGCCGACGATTCGCTGATCAACCCGTTCTTCCACGCGATGCTCGCCTCGATCATCCGCGCCTGCGCCGAGCACGACCATGATCTGCTGATCAGCTTCCAGCAGCTGTCGAGCGACTGGCACAACGACTATGAGGATTCGCGCAAGGCCGATGGGATCATCCTGCTCGGCTATGGCGATTACGAGCTCTATCGCAGCCGGTTGCGCGCGCTCGAGGATGCGGGCACGCATTTCGTGCGCTGGGGCTCGGTCCAGTCCGAGGCGTCGGGCCTGACCGTCGGCTGCGACAATCGCGGCGGCGGCCGCGAGGCGACCCGCCATTTGCTGTCGCTCGGGCGCCGCAACATCGCGTTCCTGGGCAGTGCGTCGAGCCATTATCCCGAATTCCACGATCGCTATCGCGGGCATGTCGCGGCGCTCAAGCAGGCCGGGGTGATCCCGCGGCCCAGGCTGCAGTTCGACGCCATCACTACCGAGGAAGCGGGTGCCGCGGCTGCCAACGCGCTGCTCGCCAGCGGGGAGAAGTTCGACGCGGTCCTAGCGGCAAGCGACCTGATCGCGATCGGCGCGATGCGCGCGCTCGCGGCGGCAGGGCTCAACGTGCCCGGGGACGTCGCGGTGGTTGGGTTCGACGACATTCCCGCAGCAAGCTCGGCCAGTCCGCCGCTCACCACCGTGATGCAAGACCCTCGGCTCGCCGGACGCAAGCTGGTCGAGACCCTGATCGGCCGCATCCGCGAGCAGCCGGTCGGCTCGGCGCTGCTCCCGACCAGGCTGGTGGTGCGGCAATCCTGCGGATCGGCGAGCTAGACAACGCGCTTGCTGTCGCACTCCTTCCCTCACCCCGGCCCTGTGCCGGGGTCCACCGCGCGGCTTGGCGAGAAGCTAATGCCGCTTGTCCTTCGTTCGCGGCGCCGTGGAACCCGGCACAAGGTCGGGATGACGAGTAAAATATGAGGCGCCCCATGACCGAAAAGCCGCGCCAGTCCTTTGCCGGCCTTTGGAACATCAGCTTCGGCTTTTTCGGCATCCAGATCGGTTTCGCGCTGCAGAACGCCAATATGAGCCGGATCTTCCAGACTTTCGGCGCCAAGATCGACGACCTGTCCTGGCTGTGGGTGGCGGCGCCGCTGACCGGGCTGCTCGTCCAGCCGATAATCGGACATTTGAGCGACCGCACCTGGCTCGGCCGGCTGGGCCGGCGGCGGCCCTATTTCTTCGCCGGCGCCCTGCTTGCGGCGCTGTCGCTGATCGCGATGCCGCTCGCGCCGGCTTTGCTGTTCGCCGCGGTGATGCTGTGGGTGCTCGACGCCTCGCTCAACGTCTCGATGGAGCCGTTCCGCGCGTTCGTCGGCGATATGCTGCGCAAGGACCAGCACGCCGCCGGCTATGCCGTGCAGACCGCATTCATTGGCGCGGGCGCGGTGGTCGGATCCATCTTCCCCTGGGCGCTCGAACATTTCGGCGTGTCGAACCTCGCCACCGGCGGCGGCATTCCCGACACCGTCCGCTACGCCTTCTGGTTCGGCGGCGCCGCGTTGTTCCTCTCGGTGCTGTGGACCGTGGTGACGACACGCGAATATGCGCCCGAAGCAATGGCGGCATTCGATGGCGCGCCCACCGAGCCGATCGACGAGACGCCAAGCCTGGCGACACGCAGCTACACCACCAGCCTGGTCTGGCTGGCGGCCGGCGCGGCGGTGATCGGGGCGGTCGGGCAGTTTGGGCTCGAGAAGGAAGTGTATCTGCTCGGCGCGCTGCTCGCCGGCTACGGCCTCGCCAGCGCCGCGGCGATCGCCCTTGCCCGAGCCGGATCGACCGCCAACATGCTCAGCAGCATCGTCGGCGATTTCGCGGGCATGCCGGTGCTGATGAAGCGGCTCGCGGTGGCCCAGTTCTTCAGCTGGTCGGCGCTGTTCATCATGTGGATCAACACCACCCCGATCGTCACCCAGGACTTTTTCGGCGCGGACAGCGCAGCGAGCCCGCTCTACCAGAAGGGCGCCAATTGGGTCGACGTGCTGTTCGCCACCTATAACGGCGTCGCCGCGGTGGCCGCGCTGACCCTGCTCCCGCTCCTCGCCCGCCGCATCGGCCAGGCCCGCACGCATATCGTCGGGCTGCTGTGCGGCGCAGCGGGCTATGCCAGCTTCTTCGCGATGCCCGATCCGCGCTGGCTGCTGCTGAGCGAGATCGGCATCGGCGTCGCCTGGGCGTCGATCCTGGCAATGCCTTATGCGATCCTCGCCTCGAGCCTGCCCCAGTCCAAGCTCGGCATCTATATGGGGCTGTTCAACGTCTTCGTCGTCGTGCCGCAATTGCTCGTCGCCACGGCGATGGGGTCGGTGATGAAGCGCTTCTTCCCCGGCGAGCCGATCTGGACGATGGCCTTCGCCGCGGGAACCCTCTTGGTCGCTGCCTTGGCGATGACGCGCGTCGTCCGGCTGACGCGCGCCTAGTCCCCGCCGAGCAAATCGCCGAGCGGGCCGAGCACCGAGCCTTCGCCGCGATTCTGCCCGCCGTACGGCCGCGCCGCCGCGAGCATCCGCCCGGCGAGTCGCGAGAAGGGCAGCGACTGGATCCAGACATGGCCCGGCCCGGTGAGCCGCGCGAAGAACACGCCCTCCCCGCCGAACAACATGCTCTTGACCCCGCCCGCCGCGACCACGTCGAAATCCACCGTCGATGTGAACGCGGCGACGCAGCCGGTATCGACATGGAGTTGCTCGCCCGGCGCCAGTTGGCGCTCGACCACGGTGCCGCCCATCTGGACGAACACCCAGCCGTCGCCGTCGAGCTTCTGCATGATGAAGCCTTCGCCGCCGAACAATCCGGTCATCATCTTGCGCTGAAAGGCCACGCCGATCGAGACGCCGCGCGCCGCTGCGAGGAACGCATCCTTCTGGCAGATCAATTGCCCGCCATAATCGGCGAGCCGCAGCGGCAGGATCGCGCCGGGGATCGGCGCGGCGAAGGCAACGCGCGCCTTGCCGCTGCCCTGGTGGGTGAACACGGTGGTGAACAGGCTCTCGCCGGTGACCAGCCTTTTGCCCGCGCCGAGCAGCTTGCCCATGAAGCCGCCGCCCTGCCCGCCCGAGCCGTCGCCGAATACCGTGGTCATCTCGACATGCGCGTCCTTCCAGACCATCGCCCCGGCCTCGGCGACCGCGCTCTCGCCCGGATCGAGCTCGATCTCGACGAACTGGAGCTCCTGCCCCTTGATCTCGAAGTCGATATCGTCGGCGACGCTCGCCGAGCGGTGATGCTGCCATGGGCTATTCGGTGCCATCTACGTTCTCCCCCGTTAGTGCTCCTGCGAAAGCAGGAGCCTAGAGCCAAGAAGCGTATCGCCTGTGACTCTGGACTCCTGCTTTCGCAGGAGCACTGAAGTTATTCAGCGGCCTCCACCACCGGCCCGAAATCGAGTTCGGCCTGCGCGACGCGCCAGAAGCTGCGCCGGTGGTGCGGCGTCGGGCCGAGCGTGCGCAGCGCTTCCTGGTGGACCTTGGCCGAATAGCCCTTGTTGCTCGCCCAGCCATAGCCGGGATGCGCCGCGTCCAGCGCCTCCATCATGCAGTCGCGCTTGTGCTTGGCGACGATCGACGCCGCGGCGATCGACAGGCAAAGCGCGTCGCCGCCGACCACCGCGTGGCTCTGGTGA
Source organism: Sphingomonas sp. FW306-1B-B10E (assembly GCF_058782005.1). NCBI lineage: Bacteria > Pseudomonadati > Pseudomonadota > Alphaproteobacteria > Sphingomonadales > Sphingomonadaceae > Sphingomonas > Sphingomonas sp. FW306-1B-B10E. The sequence continues at coordinate 111,516 of NZ_JBYSXG010000001.1, read as the reverse complement.
TCCCAATCGGGGCAGCGATTGCCGTCTACCAGCACGAAAGCCGGCGCGAAGCCGAGCGCGTCGACCGCGCGCGACATCGCCAGCATCGACGCCCAGAAGATGTTGAGCGTGTCGATCTCCTCGACGCTCGCCATCCCCACGCCGACCTTGGCGCACTTCAGCAATTCTCCGCAGAGCCGTTCGCGCTTGGCGGCGGTCAGCACCTTCGAATCGTCGATGCCCTCGGGGATGCATTTCGGGTCGAGCACCACCGCGGCGGCGACCACCGGACCCGCAAGCGGCCCGCGGCCCGCTTCGTCGACGCCCGCAACCGGCCCTTTGTGGAGGCGCTTGTAGCGGCGTTCGAACTTCAGATCAGGCCCGGTCTTAAGCATCGTCGAGCCGCCATGGCGGAAAGCGCCGCATCTCGCCAGCCTGATAGAGACGAATCGCATTGCCCGCCGGATCGCGCAGCCGCGCCTCGCGCCAGCCCCATTGCTCGTCCTTCGGCTCCGCCTCGAACTTGACTCCCTGCTGCTGGAGATAGGCGACGGTGACGTCGAGATCGCCGCATTCGAAATAGACCACCGGCGCGGTATACGCCTCGTCGGTCGCGACCGAGAAGGTGGCGCCGCCTTCGGTCTCGAAGCGCGCATAGCGCGGGCTGGCGCGCACCACCTGGCGCAGCCCGAGCAGCCGGTAGAAGCGCTCACTCGCGACGAGATCCTGCGCGGGCACGGTGACCTGGTTGAGCATCGGCTCGAAGAAGCTCATGTTGAGATCGAGCCGCACCGCCTGCTGCCCCATCGGGCCGTGGCCGCGGCCCAGCCCCGGCGCCTCGCGCATCGCGATCCGCACGAAGCGGCGCCCGCGCGCAACGGCCTCGGGCAAATCCCATTCCTGTGCCAGCCCGCAGGCGATCGCCGAAGAAAGCGTGCAGCCGGTGCCGTGGGTTGCCTCGGTCTCGATGCGCGGATCGCTCCATTCGATCTCGGGCGGATCCTCGGGATTGGCCGAATAGAGCCGATCGGTGACTTGAGGCTCGCCACCGTGCCCGCCCTTGACCAATACCGCGCAGCCATGCGCCGCGACCAGCGCCTGAGCATCGCCACCAAGCGCTTCGAGTTCGGGGAGGTTGGGCGTCACCACCGTTGCGCGTGCCATCAGCCGCTCGAACGCGGCGATCGTCGCATCGTCGGCGAGCGTCGCGCCGCTGGTCGCGACCATCACCGGATCGAATACGACCGGAACGCCGGGAAGCTCGCCGAGCTTCTCCGCCACCGCCAGCGCGGTGCGCGCCGATCCGATCATCCCGATCTTGATCGCGTCGACGCCGATGTCGCGGACGACCACGTCGATCTGCGCGAGGACCATGTCAGTGGGAATCGGATGGACGCCGCTGACTCCCAGGGTGTTCTGCGCGGTAATCGCAGTGATCGCGGTCATCGCGTGCCCGCCGAGCATCGTCACGGTCTTGATATCGGCCTGAATTCCGGCGCCGCCGCCCGAATCCGAACCGGCGATGATCAGGATGCGCGGGGTCATGCCGCCGACCCCGGAGTTGCGGCTAAAGTTGAGACCGAAGTTGAGAAAGTTGCGGTCCTGCGCGCCATTCTCGCAGGCCATGCCAACAGGCCGGGCGCGCGCACCGCAATGTTCGAGGAAATCAAGGGCACGGTCGACCGCATCATGCCCGGATTCCTGCCACGAAGCACGGCCTGTAGGACAGCGCTAAATCATCTTCACCGGGTGAATTTGCGCTCGCTCGATGCCGGGTGGCGGCGGAGCGTATCGCCCGTGCGCGTGGGCCGGTCCAGCAGCTCGCCGCCGCAATTGGGGCAATGCTCGTCGAGTGCGTCGGCGCATTCCGCGCAGAAGGTGCACTCGAACGAGCAGATGAACGCGCCGGGATCGTCGGCGGGAAGCTCCGCGCCGCAGCGTTCGCAATCGGGACGCATTTCCAGCATCAGATTCCACCTCCCGCCACCATTGCGCCACCTCTCCCCGTTCGTGCTGAGCTTGTCGAAGCACCGTTCTTCTCTTTCGCCTGACGGAGGAAGAAGGACGGCCCTTCGACAAGCTCAGGGCGAACGGAGGGGACGGAGATCACGCCGCCGCGTCGCGCACCGCGTCGCACACCCGGTCGACCACGGCCTCGACCTGGCCGCGATCGTCGCCCTCGGCCATCACCCGGATCACCGGCTCGGTGCCCGAGGCGCGGATGACGAGGCGGCCCTTGCCGTCGAGCTCGGCTTCGGCCGCGGCGATCGCATCCTTGACGCGGACCTCGTCCAGCGGCTTGCCGCCCTTGAAGCGGACATTTTTGAGGACCTGCGGCAGCGGATCGAAGCGGTGGAGCACTTCGCTCGCCGGTGCACCCGCGCGGACCAGTTCGGCGAGCACCTGGAGCGCCGCGACCAGCCCGTCGCCGGTGGTGGCATAGTCCGAAAGGATGATGTGCCCGCTCTGCTCGCCGCCGACATTATAGCCCGAGCTGCGCATCTTCTCGAGCACGTAGCGGTCGCCGACCGCGGTGCGCACCATGCCCAGCCCCTGTGCGGCGAGATGGCGCTCGAGCCCGAGGTTCGACATCACCGTCGTGACCAGCCCGCCCCCGGCGAGCCGCCCCTGGCGCGCCCAGCCGCCGGCGATCAGCGCCATCAATTGGTCGCCGTCGATCACCCGGCCGGTCTCGTCGACGACGATCAGCCGGTCGGCATCGCCGTCGAGCGCCACGCCGATATGCGCGCCCGAGGCGACGACGGTCTCGCGCAGCGTGTCGGGCGCAGTCGAGCCGACGCCGTCATTGATGTTCTTGCCGTTCGGCGTGACGCCGATCGCGATCACTTCGGCGCCGAGCTCCCAGAGCGCCGAGGGCGCGACCTGGTACGCCGCGCCGTTGGCGCAATCGATCACCACCTTGAGCCCGTCCAAGGTCAGGTCGCTCGGGAAGGTCGACTTGGCGGCATGGGTGTAACGCCCGCGGGCATCTTCGACGCGGCGGGCACGGCCGATATTGGCCGAGGCGGCGAGCGGCACCTCGCCGTCGATCAGCGCCTCGATCGCGAGCTCGTCCGCGTCCGAGAGCTTGAACCCGTCGGGGCCGAACAATTTGATGCCGTTATCGGCATAGGGGTTGTGGCTCGCCGAGATCATCACCCCCATGTCGGCGCGCATCGACTGGGTGAGCATCGCCACCGCCGGGGTCGGCATCGGCCCGACCAGCACCACGTCCATGCCCACCGAAGTGAACCCCGCGACCATCGCATTTTCGAGCATATAGCCCGACAGCCGCGTGTCCTTGCCGATGACGACGCGGTGGCGGTGCTCGCCGCGCGCGAAATGTGCGCCGGCCGCCATGCCGACCTTCATCGCCATCGCCGCGGTCATCGTCGCGACGTTGGTGGTGCCGCGGATTCCGTCCGTCCCGAAATATTTTCTTGCCATGTCTCGCCTGTTCGCGCCCTTGTGGCGTTTCGTGCCCGCAGCGATAGCGGCGAAAACCACAAAGGGCGAGCATGTCGCAACCTACCCGTATTCTTCTGTCGCTGATCGCCGGGCTGATCGTCGGCGCGCTGTTCGCGGCCTATTCGCCGCAGACTGGGCTCGCGGTCGCCGAATATGCGCAACCGGTCGGCCAGGCCTGGCTCAACGGATTGCAGATGACGATCGTGCCGCTCGTCGTCGCCTTGCTGATCACCGGCGTGACCGCCACTGCCGAGGCGGCGCAGGCGGGGCGTCTCGCGGGCCGCGCGATCGCACTCTACGTCGTCGTATTGTTCCTCTCGGCCGCCGCCGCCGCGATCCTCACGCCGCTGTTCCTCCAGATCGCTCCACTGCCGCAGGAATCGGCCGCGAGCCTGCGCGCCGCGCTGGCCGGTGCGGAGAAGATCGGGCCGGTGCCGCCGCTCGGCGAGTTCCTCGCGGCGATCATCCCCGCCAATATCGTCAAGGCGGCGGCGGAGAACGCCTTCCTGTCGCTGATCATCTTCTCGCTGGTCTTCGCCTTCGCGATCACGCGCGTCGGCGAGGAAGCGCGCACCATGCTGACGCGCTTCTTCATCGCGATCCGCGACGTGATGCTGGTGGTGATCGACTGGGTGCTGTGGATCGGGCCGGTCGGCGTGTTCGCGCTGGCGCTGGTGGTCGGCGCCAAGGCCGGCACCGGCGCGTTCGGCGCGCTGATCCATTACATCCTCGTGGTCGCGGGGGTCGGCTTCGTGGTCACTCTATTCGCCTATCCGGTGGCGATCATCGGCGGTCGGGTCGGCCTCGGTCGCTATCTGCGCGCCGCGACGCCGAGCCAGGCAGTGGCGATCAGCACCCAGAGCTCGCTCGCCACGCTGCCGGTGATGATCGAGGGCGCGAGCGGGCTCGGCGTGCCGGTCGCGGTATCGGGCGTGACGATGCCGCTCGCGGTCGCGATCTTCCGCGCGACCGGACCGGCGATGAACTTCGCGGTGGCGATCTATGTCGCCTCATGGTTCGGGGTGCCGCTCAGCCCGGCGACACTGGCGGTCGGCACCGTGGTCGCGACCTTGACCTCGCTCGGCTCGGTCAGCCTGCCGGGGACGGTCAGCTATGTCAGCGCGATCGCCCCGGTCGCCTCGACGATCGGCGCACCCGTGGCGCCGCTCGGGCTGCTCGTCGCGGTCGAGACCTTGCCCGACATCATGCGCACCGTCGGCAACGTGACCTGGGATCTGGCGACGACGGTGTGGCTCTCGCGCCGGGCCGGCGACGTGCCGCGCGACGAGGCCGATGCGATGCTGCAGGAGGCGGCGAACAGCTAGGGTGTCAGAGGACTGAACTCTCCCCGTTCGTGCTGAGCTTGTCGAAGCACCGTCTTTCTTTCTACAGCCAAGAGAAGACGGCCCTTCGACAAGCTCAGGGCGAACGGGGATGGGTTGCCCGTCACCCCGGCCCTGGGCCGGGGCACCATGCCACTAGGGAAAAGCTGGAGCCGCTTGCTTCTCCCGCATCCGCGCAGTTGACCCCGGCCCAAGGCCGGGGTGACGTGTAGCGCTACTTCAGCAGCACCAGCTCCTCGGCCATGCTGGGGTGCAGCGCGACGGTATCGTCGAACGCCTGCTTGGTGAGCCCGGCCTTCACCGCCACCGCCGCCGCCTGGAGGATCTCCGGCGCGTCCGGCCCGATCATGTGGATGCCGACGACCTTCCCAGTCATCCCGTCGCAGACCATCTTGTAGAGCGCGCGCTCGTTGCGGTTGGCCAGGACGTTCTTCATGGCGCGGAAGTCCGAGGCATAGACCTTGACCGAGCCGAGCTTGTTACGCGCCTCGCCCTCGGTCATCCCCACCGCCGCGATCGGCGGATGGCTGAACACCGCGCTCGGCACGCAGCTATAGTCGACCGTCCGCGGATTGTTGCCGAACACCGTGTCGGCAAAAGCCTGGCCCTCGCGGATCGCCACCGGGGTCAGCTGGATGCGGTTGGTCACGTCGCCGACCGCATAGATGCTGTCGACGTTCGAGCGGTTCTGCGCGTCGACCTTGATCGCGCCCTTGTCGTCGAGCTCGACTCCGGCCTCCTCCAGCCCGAGCCCCTTGGAATTGGGCACCCGGCCGGTGGCGAACAGCACCACGTCGAACTCCGCCGGCTCCTGCCCGGTAAGGAACACCTTCAGGCAGCCATTTTCGAGCTTCTCGATCTTCTCGAACTCGGCGTGGAAGCGGAAGTCGATGCCCTTGGTCAGCGAGATCTGGAGCAGCCGGTCGCGGACCGAATGGTCATAGCCGCGCAGGATCACGTCGGTGCGGTTGACCACGGTGACGTGGCTGCCGAACTCGTTGAAGATTCCGGCGAATTCGTTGGCGATATAGCCGCCGCCGGCGATCAGGATGCGCTTAGGCAACGTCTCGAGATGAAAGGCCTCGTTCGAGGTGATGCCATGCTCGGCGCCGGGGAAATCGGGGACGTGCGGATGCGCGCCGGTGGCGATCAATATGTATTTCGACGTGACCTTCTTGCCCGATGCGAGCGTGACTTCGTGCGGCCCGGTGACGGTGGCGCGCTCGAGGAGGATCTCGGCGCCGGCATTGTTGAGCCCCTGGGTATAGAGCCCATTCAGCCGATCGACATCGGCGAGGACGTTGTCGCGCAAGGTCGCCCAGTCGAAGCTGCAATCGGGGACGTTCCAGCCGAAGCGCCGTGCGTCCTTGAGGTCCTCGGCGAAGTGTGCGCCGTAGACGAGCAGTTTCTTGGGCACGCAGCCGCGGATCACGCAGGTGCCGCCGACGCGATATTCCTCAGCGATGGCGACCTTGGCGCCGTACGCAGCCGACACGCGCGAGGCACGCGTACCGCCCGACCCCGCGCCGATGACGAAGAGGTCGTAATCATAGTCAGCCATTCAATTCACTCCGGTGGCACCCATCGCCGATCTGAGGCCGAGGTGCTGGACAAAGGGGTCGAAGTCGCGGTCGCTATACAGAAGCGGTATGCGATCGAGGATGCAGCGGGTCGCGATCAGCGTGTCTATCGTCTTGCGGATCGTTATGCCCAAGCCGCGAAGCGCATGATAGTTGCGAGCCGCCACCTCCGCGATACGCGGATCTGAAATCTGGACGGAGGAATAGACGTCCAGATGTTCCTTCGCCGCCGAAAACGACCTGCCATCGCGGGTTCCTTGCAGCACTTCGGCAAGGATGAGGTCGCCGATGCCGATCTCCTGCTCGTCGAAAATGAGCTGTTCCAATCGTAGCGTCTGCAACGTGGTGCGGCTGGCAAGCTTGTCGATCCAAACGCTGCTATCGACGAGGATCATTCGGCAGCCGGGATGTACTTGCTCGTCCGCATATCGTCGAGATCGCCTTCCCAGCCTATGCCTTCGAGCCCTCGAAGCGCCTCCAACTGCCGATGCGCACGGACTGCACGGCGCAAAGCCTCTTCGACGGCTTCGCGCTTGGTCTTCACGCCAAGCGCGGCCATCGCCTCGGCCATCAAATTATCGTCGATCTCGATATTCGTGCGCATGATGTGTATCCAACCGCAGTTTTATACACATATGCATGAACGCCGCCGCAAACAAGCTCAGCGCTTCCGCACGAACTCCGCGCGGAGCACCAGCCCCTTGATGCCTTCATACTTGCAGTCGATCTCCTGCGCATCGCCGGTCAGCCGGATCGACTTGATCAAGGTGCCGCGCTTGAGCGTCTGGCCCGCACCCTTGACGGTAAGGTCCTTGATCAGCGTCACCTGATCGCCGTCCTGGAGCAAATTGCCCACCGAATCCCGGACTTCGACCGCGTCGTCCGCGCCGGCGTTCGCCGAGGCCTCGGCGGCGGGGACCCATTCCCCGCGCGCCTCGTCATAAACATAGTCGTCGTCGCTCATTCGCCGAATGCACGCTGGATGAGATCGTTGGTCGAGATGTCGAAGTCGCTGTCGCCCTGCGCCGCCGCCTTGGCCATTTCCTTGCCGAGCTCGACACCGAACTGGTCGAACGGATTGATGCCCAGCAGCACCGCGTTGACGAAGGTCCGCGCCTCGTAGAACGCGAGCAACGCACCCAGCGTGCGCGGATCGAGATCGTTCAGCAGCAGAGTCGAGGACGGCCGGTCGCCGGGATAGGCGCGCGCCAAATCCTCATGCGTCTTGCCCGCCATCAGCGCCGCGCCTTGCGCGAACATGTTGAGCAGCAGCTGGCGGTGGTGCCCGTCATCCTGCGCGTCGCCCTGCTCGATCACTCCGACGAACTCGACCGGGACCAGCCGCGTCCCCTGGTGGAGCAACTGGAACACCGCGTGCTGCGCATCGGTGCCGACCCCGCCCCAGGTGATCGGCGCGGTCGGCCAGCTGACGGCCTCGCCCTCGGCGGTGACGCGCTTGCCGTTCGATTCCATCTCGAGCTGCTGGAGATAGCTCGGCAACAGCCGCAGCCGCTCGTCATAGGCGAAGGTCGCGCGCGTCTCGCAGCCGCGCGCCTGGGTGTAATATAAATCGGCGAACGCCGCGAGCGCCGGTGCGTTCTGCGCCAGCGGGGTCAAACGGAAATGGCGGTCCATCTCGGCCGCGCCTTCGAGCATCTCCTCGAACGCTTCCCAGCCGAGCGCCAGCGCCGCGGGAAAGCCGATCGACGACCATAGCGAATAGCGCCCGCCGACGCTCTCGGCGAAGGGCAGCACGCGCGTCTCGTCGACGCCCCAGGCCACGGCCTTGTCGGGCGCCGCGGTCAGCGCGATGACGCGGCCGTACGGATCCTCGACGCCGCTGCCCGACAGCCAGGCCAGCGCGCTCTCGGCGTTGAGCAAAGTCTCGGTGGTGGTGAAGGTCTTCGAGGCGACCGCAATCAGGGTCGCTTGCGGGTCGAAGCGATCGAGCGCCTCTTCGAGCGCAGCCCCGTCGACATTCGAGACCACCGCGACCTCGTAGCGATCGGCATCGCGGCCCAGCGCGTCGACGAGCAGATCCGGCCCGAGCGCCGATCCGCCGATGCCGATATGGAGGATGTGGCGCACCGGCCCGAGCGCCTCGGCCTCGATCGCGTCGATCAGCGCGCGCATCCGGGCATGGAAGCCGCGCGCCCGCGCGACGCTCTCTGGGCTACCTTCGCCACGTTCGGCGGTATGCTCGGCGGCGCGACCCTCGGTGACGTTGATCGCCTCGCCGGCGAACAGCGCATCGCGCTTCGCTGAAAGGCCCATCGATTCAGCCAGCGCTTCGAACGCCTGCACGGCATCGGGCGTCAGATGCGTCTTCGACCAGTCGAAATGGATGCCGGCGACGTCGAGCGACAGCGACGCCAGCCGCGCCGAGTCGGCGTCGAACAATTGCTTGAGCGAAGCGGGCTTGAGGGCGTGGATCGTCGACCAGTCGGGCAATGCCATGTTCATCTCCTTGAACGCAGGCTGCCCCTATCCTCCCCCGAACGCGCCTGCCAGCGCTATTCAGCCGCTTGACCTACCCGCCCAGCCCAAGCAGAGCACGATCCATGGAAAACGCGCCCTCCGCCGAGCCCGAAACGCCCGCAGTCGATGCGCCCAAGCCCTATTCGGTGGGCACGGCCGCGGACAAGCCCAAGAGCGAATGGCGCGATCTCGCCTCGTTCCTCGTCAAGCTGGCGCTGATCGTCTTCGTGGTGCGCAGCTTCATCTTCTCGCCTTTCTCGATTCCGTCCGAGTCGATGCTGCCGCGGCTGCTGATCGGCGACTATCTGTTCATCACCAAATGGAATTATGGCTATTCCAAGCATTCGCTGCCGTGGAGCCTGCCGCTGATCCCGGGCCGCATCTTCCCCGGCACGCCGGCGCGCGGCGACGTAGTGGTGTTCAAGGCGCCGCCGGGCAATGATACCGACTGGATCAAGCGGGTCATCGGGCTGCCGGGTGACAGCGTCCAGATGGTGGGTGGCCAGCTGATACTGAACGGCAAGCCGGTGCCCAAGGACCGGGTCGCGCAATTCGTGTTGCCGATCTCGCCCAATTTCGAGCGCTGCCAGCCGCAGTTCCAGAATATCGACGCCGACGGCAATGCGGTGTGCAGCATCCCGCGCTTCCGCGAGACCCTGCCCAACGGCAAGACCTATGAAGTGCTCGACCAGGGTACGTACCCCAAGGACAATACCGGGATCTACACGGTGCCCGCCGGCCACGTCTTCCTGATGGGCGACAATCGCGACAATTCGACCGACAGCCGCTTCAGCCACGCCGACGGCGGCATCGAATTCGTGCCCCTTGAGAATCTCGAGGGCAAGGCCGTGATCAACTTCTGGTCGACCGACGGCAGCGCCAACTGGTTCCTGCCCTGGACCTGGTTCACCGCGGCGCGCTGGAGCCGCATCGGAGAAGGCTTCTGACCGCCCCTGCGCTGGGGGGATGGATCGCTGAGACCTTCGGCCGCAAGCCCGGCGACCTGGCCGCGTACCAGCGCGCGCTGACGCATGGCAGCCAGGCCGCTGCCAATTACGAGCGGATGGAGTTCCTCGGCGACCGCGTGCTCGGGCTGGTCATCGCCGAATGGCTGTTCGAGCGGTTCGCCGACGAACCCGAGGGTGCGCTGTCGCGGCGATTGAATGCGCTGGTGACCGGCCCGGTCTGCGCCGAGGTGGCGCGCGACATCGGTGTGGCGCCCTATCTGCGGCTCGGCAAACAGGCGCGCGAGGATGGCGCGGCGGACAGCGACAATGTGCTGGGCGACGTGATCGAGGCGCTGATCGGCGCCTTCTATCTCGAATTCGGGCTCGACGCGGCACGCGGCTTCATCCGCAAGGCCTGGTCCGAGCGGATCGACCTACAGGGCCAGGCGCCCAAGCACCCCAAGTCCGCGCTTCAGGAATGGGCCGCCGCGAACAACCGCCGCCCGCCGGAATACGAAATCGTCGACCGCTCGGGCCCGAACCATTCGCCGCGCTTCACGGTGAAGGTGAGCATCGGCAAACTGGCGGACGCGACCGGCGAAGGCACGAGCAAGCAGGAAGCGGAGACCGCGGCGGCTGGGGCGCTATTGGGGAAATTGAAGGGCTGAAGCAAGAAGACGGCGTTTCGACAAGCTCAGCACGCACCCCGGGGAATACGAACCTAAATCCGTTCGCCCTGAGCTTGTCGAAGGGCCGTCTTTCCTTCATCCTCAGGCGATGGGCTTCTGGGTCTATATCCTACACTGTCGGGGTGGCAGCTATTATACTGGCCACACCGATAATCTTGAGGTTCGCCTCGCGTAGCACGAAACGGGAGCGGTGGACGGCTTTACCTCGGACCGGCTTCCAGTGAAACTGGTGTGGTGCGGAGAACTCCCGACACGCCAGGAAGCCATCGCGATGGAACGCCGAATCAAGGGCTGGAGCCGCGCAAAGAAGATGGCGCTCATCCGCGGCGATTGGGACCTTGTCTCCGCGCTGGCGAAAAAGAAGAACGGCCCTTCGACAAGCTCAGGGCGAACGGGGTAAGGGCAGGCGAATGTCCCCTGATCTCCCTGATTCCCCCATGACTCAACATTGCGGCATCATCGCCATCGTCGGCGCGCCGAACGCCGGTAAGTCCACCCTGGTCAATGCGCTGGTCGGCCAGAAGGTCGCGATCGTCAGCCCCAAGGCGCAGACCACGCGGGCGCGGCTGATGGGCATCGCGATCGAAGGCGACGCGCAGCTCGTCCTGGTCGACACGCCGGGCATCTTCACCCCGGAGCGCCGGCTCGATCGCGCGATGGTCGCCGCTGCCTGGGAAGGTACCGAGGGCGCCGACCTGATCGCACTGGTCGTCGACGGCAAGGGCGGCACCGGCCCCAAGGTCCAGCAGGTGATCGAAAGCCTGGCCAACCGCCGCGAGCGGAAGATCCTGATCCTCAACAAGGTCGACATTGCCGACAAGCCGCGGCTGCTCGGCCACGCCGCCAAGCTCAACGAGATGCTGCCGTTCGACGAGACTTATTTCGTCAGCGCGCAGACCGGTGATGGCGTCCCCGAATTGAAGGCCGCGCTCGCCGCGGCGATGCCCGAGAGCGCGTGGCATTTCCCCGAGGACCAGGTCTCCGACGCGACCGAGCGGATGATCGCCGCCGAAGTCACTCGCGAGCAGCTCTATCTCCAGCTCCACGCCGAATTGCCTTACGCGAGCGCGGTCGAGACCGAGAAATATAGCGAGCGCGAGGACGGATCGGTCGAGATCCACCAGCAGATCCTCGTCGCGCGCGAAACCCAACGCGCGATCGTGCTCGGCAAGGGCGGCACCCGGATAAAGGAGATCGGCGCGCGCGCCCGGGCCGAATTGTCGCGGATCATGGGAGTGCCGGTGCACCTCTATCTCCACGTCAAGGTCAACCCGAAATGGGAGGAAGACCGCGGGCTCTACCGCGATATCGGGCTGGATTGGGTGGACTGAATCTCGTCCTACGCCGACAAAGTCCGGGGTGGAGAACTCTATACCAGCACTTCCTCCACCCAGGCCGGCACCAGCACCCCCGCAGGCCCCATCCGGCCCTCGTCGAACCACTGGCTGCCGCCCGACGGATCGAGATTGAGTTCGAGCGTCGCCGCGCCATGATGCCGCGCGGTCTGGACGAAACCGGCTGCGGGATAGACCGCCCCCGACGTCCCGATCGAGACGAACAAATCGGCTTGCGACAGCGCCGCCTCGATCCGCTCCATCTGGTACGGCATCTCGCCGAAGAACACGATGTCGGGGCGCAGTGCCTCAGTGCCGCAATTCGGGCATTCGGTTGCGGGCGGAAGCGGCTCTTCCCACGCGGTGCGAACCCCGCACGCTGCGCATAGCGCCGATTTGAGTTCGCCATGCATGTGGAGCAGCCGCGTCGAGCCGGCGCGCTCGTGCAGGTCGTCGACATTCTGCGTGACGAGCAGCAACTCCCCCGGCCATTCCGCATCGAGCCGCGCGAGCGCCTGGTGTGCCGCATTGGGCTCGACGCCGGCGAGCTTTGCCCGGCGTTCGTCGTAGAAGCGATGCACCAGCTCGGCATCGCGCGCTAGCGCTTGCGGCGTGCAGACATCCTCGACGCGGTGCCCCTCCCACAGCCCGCCAGGACCGCGGAAGGTCGCGATGCCGCTCTCGGCGGAGACGCCGGCGCCGGTGAGAATCACGATGCTGCGGATATCTGCCATTCCCGATCTCTACTGCCCGCCATGCCGTTGCCGCAAATGCCGTGTCGATTGCCGGCAACTCGGGGAGAACGCCGATGCTGTTATTGCTGCTGATCGCCATAGCGACGCCTCAGGAACGCCCTCTCGTCCCCGGCGACGACGACGGTACGCGCACGATAATCACCGAGAAACGTTGCGAGCCGAATTCGAGCGAGGAGGTATGCGTTACTGCCAATCCGAATCGCTATCGCCTCGAAAAAATCGAGCCGCGCTATGTCGAGCCGCCGGTCCGGGCGGCGCGGCGGCTCGGAGCAGGCGAGATCGCGGTTGAGGCCGAGCAACGCGGCTTCCCCGGCGCCACGGCGCCCGCCGCGATGATCCGCTTCCGCGTGCCGTTCGGCAAGAAGCCCAAATAGCCTCTGTCGCGCCGCCCCCCGATTGTGCCACAGCAAGCGCCATGACGAGCATCGGTATTTTCGGAAGTATGGGACGGATGGGTCAGGCGATCGCCGCGATCGCGCCCAGCCTCGGCGCGCAGGTCGCTGGCGGCGCGGATATGGGCGACAATCCCGCCGACCTCGCGCGCAAGGCCGATGTGCTGGTCGATTTCTCCGCCCCCGCCGCACTGGAGGCGCATCTCGGCGCCGCGCGCGCCGCCTGGACTCCGATCGTGATCGGCACCACCGGGATCGGCGCGCACCATCACGCGCTGATCGACGCCGCCGCGGCAGAAATTCCAGTGCTCCAGACCGGCAACACCTCGCTCGGCATCGGGATGCTCGCCCATCTGGTGCGCGAAGCGGCGGCGCGGCTCGGGCCCGATTGGGACATCGAGATCGTCGAGACGCACCACCGCAACAAGGCCGACGCGCCTTCGGGCACCGCGCTGATGCTCGGCGACGCCGCCGCGCACGGCATGGGCACCACGCTGGCCGAGGCCGGCGTCACCGATCGCGCCGGGCTGACCGGCCCGCGCGCCGAGGGCACGATCGGCATGGCGAGCCTGCGCGGCGGATCGGTGGTCGGCGACCATAGCGTCATCTTCGCCACGGCCGGCGAGCGCATCGAACTCACGCACCGCGCCGACGACCGCGCGATCTTCGCACGCGGCGCGGTCCAGGCTGCGCTCTGGCTCAAGGGACAGCAGCCCGGCCGCTACACGATGGACCAGGTGCTGGGCATTTGAACAAGGCGGAGATCGTCGAGTTCTTCGCACGGCTCGCGGCCGACAATCCGCATCCAGAGACCGAACTCGAATACAGCAATCCCTACACCCTGCTCGTCGCCGTCGCGCTTTCGGCGCAGATGACCGACGCGGGGGTCAACAAGGCGACGCGGGTCCTGTTCGCCGAGGCCGACACGCCCGAAAAGATGGTCGAGCTCGGCGAGGAGGCGCTCAAGGCGCGGCTGCGCACGATCAACTTCTACAACACCAAGGCCAAGAACGTCCTTGCGCTCAGCCAGGCGCTGATCGACCGGCACGGCAGCCAGGTCCCTGAGGACCGCGCGGCGCTCGAAGCGCTGCCCGGGGTGGGGCGCAAGACCGCGAACGTCGTGCTCAATTCGGCGTTCGGGCACGAGACCTTCGCAGTCGACACGCATATCTTCCGCGTCGGCAACCGCACCGGGCTGGCGCGCGGCAAGACCCCGCTCGACGTCGAATTGAAGCTCGACAAACGCGTCCCCCAGCCCTTCCGTCTCCACGCGCATCACTGGCTGATCCTCCACGGCCGCTATACTTGCAAGGCGCGCACGCCGGAATGCTGGCGCTGCGTCGTCGCCGATCTCTGCGCCTACAAGCCCAAGACTCCGGCGCCCGCCCCCGCACGCAAGCCCGCGCCGCGCTGACGCGGAAACGGCTGGCGCGGCCCGATTTGCTTTGCTAGGCGCAGCGTCCAGGCACCCGTAGCTCAGCTGGATAGAGCGCTGCCCTCCGAAGGCAGAGGCCAGGGGTTCGAATCCCTTCGGGTGCGCCAAAAATGGTCATGTAATTAGCCACTTACACACATTGCTCAGCGGGCCGGATTAGCGCTTTTTTGGCCACGGAAGCAGCCCGGAAGCAGTCCAGACTGCAGTTTCGATCTCGCAAATTTTGTGGGGAATCGAGGCGATCGAAGCCGGTTGAACGACCTGCGATCGCATCAGACAGGCTAAAACGTGCACCAGATTGCGAGTCGGCTCGAGACAGCTTTCGCAAGATTCAATCGGCTCATTGTGACGTTGCTCCGCGCCGACGCGCTGAAATCCACAACGTACGTGCGATCGATCAGGTGTGTGCGACGGCTATGTTGTTGGTAAGGCTGAGGTCCTGAGTTCAATACTGACCGGAAGCGCCATTTTTTCCAGTTATACCATTGATTTAGCCATCCTTTTTGGGAGGCAGGGTACGAAGCTGACTTTTGAAAGTGTATCGGAAGCGAACGAGGGCGCTGCCTGGGATAGCGTGGCGCATACTTTTCGTGTGGAAGATTCTGATTTGAGGCCGCGATCCCTTTATCCGCGGAGCTGAGGAGCTCAGCAGGCGATGTAGTCGAGCACCCGCCTTTCCCGTCCCTTAGTACGTAGCCTGCCAGCCTTAAGCGTGGCCGATGGACGAGCCTAGCTGCGATGCCTAGCGCCTAAGCGGTGCCGAACAAGTATTGATCCATACTCATGGAAGACTGCGAGCACGATTTTTAAGTGCTGCCACTTTTCGACGGCAGTTCTAAGTCCCGAATGATGCCGCATCAGGTTACAAATATGTAATGAAGTGGTTTCTTTACACCGCAAATAATTGAGTTAATCATTTACGCGCAACCGCTCGTCCGATCTCCTTGAGAAGCTGTCAGGTAACGAGCCCCAATGGAAGGCGCATCGACGGAAGGCGGGTTGAGGTCCGCACCAGCGAGCGGCCAGGGCGGTTAATGGCGCGTTTGCAGATCGTCGAAGCCTTCGTGGAGAAGGCGCGTATCGCAATCACTCCTGACACTCTCTACGAGGCGCTTATCCAATGCTGCTTCGACATGGGCGTGCGATACTTTGCGCTGACCCATCACATCGACTTCGGCCGGGAAGCGGGTCCGGCGGTGCGCCTTCACAACTATCCTTCTTCCTGGGAGGAGTGGTTCGACGAGCGCGGACTCGGGCGAACCGATCCCGTCCATCGCGCTTGCAACCTGGCCAGCGTAGGCTTTGCCTGGTCGTCCGTGCCCGACATGATCAAGTTGACCCCGGATGATCGGCGCGTGCTCGAGCGCGCGTATCAGGTTGGAATAGGTCAGGGATTCACGATCCCTGCGAGCGTACCGGGCGAGGCGCTGGGATCCTGCTCGTTTGCTGTCGATGCGGGTCACGCTTTCCCTGAGCAGTTTCAGTTTGTCTGCCAGCTCATCGGCGCCTTCGCATTCGAAGCAGCCCGGCGGATATCGGGATCCAGAAATATCCTTGCCGACCAGACACCGGTTCTCACGGACCGACAGCGCGACTGCGTTTTGTGGGCGGCACGCGGCAAGACAGATTGGGAAATTGCCGTCATCCTGGGGGTCGGGCACGAAACGGTGATCCAGCACTTAAAGCATGCTCGCGAACGCTACGGCGTCCAGAAACGCGCCCTATTGGCGGTCCGAGCATTGTTCGACGGATTGATCAGCTTCTCTGATATTTTGAAGCACTGACGCTATCCCCATTTCTTGGGATACCGCTCCTCCGCGATGATCGGGATGCTTGAACCTCGTCTTTCGAGGGGTTTTGCGCCATGGTCCTTCTCGTCGATTCATCAGTCGATAAAATTGCCGACACTGCCTTCCGATCGATGTTCGCAGCACGGAAAAGCGTCTTCATCGATCTGCTTAAATGGGACCTGCCTGTTCTCGACGGATGCTATGAGATCGACCAGTTCGACGACCAGCACGCGCGCTACCTGATCCTCACCAATGATGCCCACGAACATCTGGCGTCGGCCAGGCTCCTTCCCACGACACGCCCCCACATCCTGGACGGCCTCTTCCCCGCGCTTTGCGCCGGCGAGATCCCGCGCGGCCCGCGAGTCTGGGAGATCACCCGTTTCTGCCTGAGCCGGCAGCTACGATCCGCCGACCGCCGCCAGATTCGCAACCAGCTCGTGTCCGCACTGGCCACCCACGCGCTCGATACCGGCATTGATACCTATACGGGTGTCGCCGAAATAGCGTGGCTGCAGCAGATCCTGGGCTTCGGCTGGCGGTGCCGCGCCCTCGGCGAACCGTTGCCGAGCGACGGCTGCCTGCTTGGCGCGCTTGAAATCACAATCACCCCCGAAACGCCGGCCGCCCTGGCTGGAGGCGGCGTCTGGGCTCCCGTCACGGCCCGTGAAACGCCGGCGCGCCGTATCGCCAACGCCTGAGGTTATCGCCATGAAGCAAGATCTAAACGCCAAGCCCGCTGGTTTCCACGCCGCGCTGAGGGAACTCACAACTCGAGGATGGTGCGTCATCCAGAACGCACTGCCGCGCGAAACCATCGAAGCGCTCGATGCCGATCTCGCGCCCATCTTCGAGGCAACGCCCTTCTGCGAGGGCGATTTCTATGGCGGCCGCACCAAGCGGTTCGGACGTCTGCTCAAACACTCACCCCATGCCGCCTCCTTGGCCATGGATGAGCTTATCCTCGCCGTCAGCGAGGCCGTGCTTTCGCCATGGTGCGACACGCTTCAGCTAAATTTGATGCAGGCGATCGCACTGCACCCTGGTGCGCCAGCGCAATTCCCGCACCGCGACCAGGACATGTGGCAGGGCGTAAAGGGCGAGGTCGAATATCTCGTCAACGTGATGTGGCCGCTGACCCGCTTCACGGTCGAGAACGGCGGAACGATCATATATCCCGGCAGCCACGGCAGCGGTGCGCTGAGCGAATCGCTGCCCGAAGGACTGATCGTTGCGGATTTCAAACCAGGCGACGCATTCCTCTTCCTGGGGTCGACTCTGCATGGGGCCGGCGCGAACCGTAGCGCCGACATTCGCAAGGCAGTCGTGGTCAGCTACTGCCTCGGATGGCTCAAGCCGTACGAGAACCAATGGCTCGCCTATCCGCCGGCGGTCGCCTGCGGCTTCTCCCCGGAGCTCTCCGCCCTGGTCGGCTATCGCCAGCACCGCCCCAATCTCGGCAATTACGAGGGCGTATGCCCTTCGCTTCTCCTCACGGGAGACCTCCCGGAGCATATCGCAGCGGTGGACGCTCTGCGACCAGACCAGGCCGAGGCCGTCGCGGCGCACAGGATTCGACAGGAGGCCGCCGCATGAGTCCGCTTCAAGCTATGGAGCGCAGCTACGCGACGCTCAAGCAGATACTGCGCGAGGGCCGGTATGCACCCGGCGCCCGCCTGGAAGCAAACCGAATCGCCGAGCAGCTCGGCGTCAGCATGACGCCGGTACGCGATGTCCTTCAGCGCCTGGTGGGCGAGCATCTCGTCGAGGCGAGCGCCGGAGAAGGATTTCATGTGCCGCGGCTGGGAGAGGCGGCGCTGCGCGATCTCTACGAATGGCATTCCGCACTCGTGCAGATGGCGGTGCGCACCGCCAGCAATCCGCTCGTAAGAAACGACTCGGATGATGAGACGGTCGCCGCCAGAACGGCGCTACTGTTCGAGCGGTTCGGCGAGATGGCGCCCAACCGCGAGATACGACGCGCGATCGCGAGTGCTGGCGATCGCCTTCACCCGTTCCGCATGCTTGAGTCGGAAGTACTCGAGCCACTACTCGGTGAACTCGACGAACTGGCCGAAGTCGACAGCGGACTTCCATTAGCAATCCGACGCTATCATATCCGGCGGATTAAGGCGGCTTCCCAGCTAATTCGGCGTCGCGAGGCGCCATGATCAAACACACGATTATAATAGGATTATAAACTTCTTATAAGCGCCGGCATGACCGATCTTCTCGTAGTCGCATCTCGCGACAGGAGAATGATCATGGACCGCGAAACCAACGAAAAGATCGACCTGATCGATCTCGGCGTTGCCAGCGCCGAGACCCAGGGCGCCCTCGACGGCAAGTATGACGTCGTCGGCCTCATCCCGCGCGAAGGCCTGTCGGACGACTGATCCGAATACGCCGGTCCGGCCATGCGCCGGGCCGGCGCAATCAGGGCTTCCGCCGTTCAACGCAAACCGGAGTTGCTCCCATGCAAACCGAACACGACCAAGCGGTCGATCTCATAGATCTCGGCCCTGCCAGCATGGAGACCCAAGGCGCGATGACCGGCACCTTCGACGTCATCGGACTCATTGAGCACGCGGGCCTGTCGAACGACTGATCCGCAATCGCGGGCCCGGCTACTCGCCGGGCTCGCCATTCAAAAACGGAGAATTCTCTTGAAGAACGAAGCACACGCGGTCGTGGACCTGATCGATGTTGGCGCCGCGAGCGTCGAGACGCGGGGCAGCTGTACGGGCATGTTCGAGCTTATCGGATTCGTCCTGCCCGAAGCGCTGTCGGACGATTGATCGTCCGCGTGTGCCGGCCCAAAGCTGGCGCCGCACCACCGAGAGATCCTGGCAACCGGAATGTTCTGGCGCATATTGCCCCACGCGACCGCCTGCGTCGCTTCCGACAAGCTGTTCTTGCTGGATATCCGGCAGGACCGTTATTTCCGGGTGCCCGCCGCTGCATCAGGCGAGATGCTTGCCTGGCTCAACCGGAACTATGCCGGGGTCGTCCCCAAAGCCGTGACTGACACGTTGGAACGTGCGCATATCCTCAGGCCAGACGATCCGCAACCGGCCAACGTGCTCAAGGAGCGCGTGACCATTCCCGCTGCGCTCACCCAGACCAGGGCGCGCTATGCCGGAAAGGAGCACCCCATTCGAGTTGGGATCGAGGTTGCCCGCATGCGGCTGTCGCTTCGCGCATTGTCGCTGAACCACATCCTTTCCGGCATCGTCACCCGGGACCCTCTGCCACGACGTGGGCCGGCGGCGCTAGCGGAGGCGCATGCGTTCGAGCGCGCCCGACATCTGGTACCGATCGCTCGGAACTGCCTGCTCGATTCGCTGGCGCTCGAGCGTTGGCTGGCGCGGCGCGGCGTGGGATCGCAGCTCGTCTTCGGCATCGCGCCCGAGCCGTTCGCGGCCCATTGCTGGCTGCAGACCCCCGAGGCGATCCTAAACGACAGCTACGATCACGTATCGGGCTTCACGCCGATCCTCGCTACATGAACAGGGCAGCCTATCTAGCCTGCGTTGCAAGACCCGGCTCCCAAATGGCTGAGCGCATGTGCAGCCTGGCCGATCGTCTGCGGTCGCCCACTATGGTCGCGTCGGTCGACGTACCGGGCCTAGTCGTCTTCGGTGATCCCACTGCAGCGCAACTGGTGCTGCCAAATGGTAGCGGGATCATCCTGGGCCATCTGTTCGATCGCGAGGGTAGCGGGCGGATTACGAGCGCGTCGAAGCTTGACCAGCCTCTCATTGCCGACTTTGTGAAAGCTTATTGGGGTGGCTATGTCGCGATTCGTCGGCTCGAAGATCGGGTCGAAATCTTCCGCGACCCGTCAGGTATGGTCCCCTGCTATCACGCGGAAATCGAAGGCGTTCATGTCCTGACCTCCCGGCCGGACCTATTGTTCGGTCCCGGCCTTCTCGAAGCTGTCGTCGACTGGACAATTGTCACCCAATCACTGGTCTTCCGTGACTTCCGGCCAGCGCGTACCTGCCTGCGGGGCGTGAGCGAGTTGCTTCCCGGAGTCGTGTTCGATTTAGGCGAATTAGGCCCTTCCACGCGTTGCGCCTGGTCGCCTTGGGCTTTCGCCGGGCTCACCGCCCGCATCACTGACCCTGCCGCCGCGGTCGCGAAGCTGCGTGACGTGACGGCAGCGACGCTCGCCGCATGGGCGGGATGCTTTGAACGGCCGTTGATCGAGATCTCAGGCGGCCTTGACTCCTCGATCGTCGCCGCCGGGATGCGCGCACCGCAGCCGGGGGCGCATTGTGTCACCTTCGGCCCAGCCCCGGGGGACGCGAGCGAACTGCCTTGGGCAAGGGCCGTCGCTGACCATCTAGGACATCCGCTTGTCGAACTGGTTGCCGATGCTGCAACGGTCGACATTTTCCACAGCGACGCGCAAGACTTGCCGAGGCCCTGCGCGCGCGCCTTCGCCCAGGCACTCGACCGTCCGATCCAGGCGCTGGCCGCCGAACTTCGCGCCGACGCTTTCTTCGGCGGCGGCGGCGGCGATAGCATGTTCTGCCTCTCCCACTCGGTTTTTCCTGTGCTCGACCGGCTTGCCGCCGACGGTCTCGGCAAGGGTGTCCTGGAAACGGCAGGTGACGTTGCGCAGCTCACACGCACCAATATCTGGAAGGTCTTGGGGGCCGCCGCACATCGCTGGACGCGCGCTCACGCGTCGATGCCTTCGCCGACTCCTAACAGATTTCTGGCATCGCATGCCCGCGAGGCTCTGCCCTGGCCCGAAGGAAATCCCTGGCTCGCGGCCCCTCATGGAATCCCATTGGGGAAGCGCAAGCATATCTGGTCGATCATGGGAATACAGAACCAGCTTGAAGGCTATGGCCGCGAAGCGAGGGCCCCGTTGCTCGCACCGTTGATGTCGCAACCAATCGCTGAGACTTGCATCGCCATCCCCAGCTGGTTCTGGTGCGCCGGCGGCACCAATCGCGCAGTAGCGCGCGAAGCGTTCCGTGGCAGCTTGCCCACTTCCGTAATCGACCGCCGAACCAAGGTTTCCTTCAGCAGCCTCGCCTACCGGATCATCAAGGCGAACGCGTCCACCCTGCGCGATATGCTCCTGCAAAGCACACTTGCGCGGCAAGGACTGATTGATCGCGATCGCATCACCGACTTTCTTGACGGTTCAATGGCGGACGGTGAGGCACTCCCCGAGCTTATGGCGCTCGTCGACGTCGAGGCATGGGTGAGACACTGGGAATGCCGGTCCTCGAGCGCTTAGGTCCATGGGTTGCAGGAAAGCGCGGGCTTGCGAAACCCGGGGCGGGGCGCCCGCCCGTCCAGCCGCCCCCGCATGAACGAATTCGGGCCGACAGCGGATCGGCGGCTTCCGATCGTCAAACCGTAGAGCAGAGGCTCTTCCTATCGACCTATTGTCGGCGTGAAGTCAGGATCAAGCTGGAGCGAGCCGCGGTCCCAACGACCGCGGCCTCGCCCGCTTCAATTCGCGCTGGCCGCGTTCATGGTCTCGGGCGAAATCCGAGTGTGCGGTTGGGGGGCGCAGCCTGTACGCCGGGGCGATCGTCGCAGCCGGCGGCCGCCGGCGGCGGCGGCACTGCGGCGTCAGGACCACCGGCCGGCGGCGCGTCATGCCGAGGACGGCCTGGCCCACCCGCTCCACCGGGCCCATGCGGCAGTGCGCCAGCGGGGCCTGTTGCAGTCACACGACCATTTGCGGCGACCAGATAGGAAGCTCGAAACTGGCCATCTTCATAACGCCCCTGCGCGGTCACGTCTTGCCCGACCGCAAGACTAAGACTGGAAGAGCGCCCGACATCGATCATTGTCTTGCCGGTCTGGTCCTGGACGACAATACGGTCGCCGAACATCTCGACCACCTTGCCCTTGACCGTAACGACACCACTGCCGCTGGCGAGCTTGCCGATCGGCGTCGCGTTCAGTGGTGCCATCTCGATCGACGGTCGGGTCAGCGAAACGGCGCCCGCGCCGCCCGCGGCGCCAAGCGCGAGCAGCAGTGCGGCGCCGACGCTCAGCGCCGGCCCACGCGAAAGGCGGGGGAACTTGTCCATGAGGCTCGTCATCGTCTGTCTCCTTGTCGTCGATGAGAGCCATGTACGACTCTGCCTCCCACGCCCCGCTGAACCCTCGCGTTCAGTTTGGGTTTAACCCCGGGAGGTAGCCACGGCGCATGCGCATCCTGCTAGTCGAAGACGATCCTGATCTGGGCCCCGCCATCGCCCGCGCGCTGCGACAGGAGAATTGCGCCGTAGATTTGGCTGCGAATGGGATCGATGCCGGGCATCTTGGCGATACCGAGCATTATGACGCGGCCGTGCTCGACCTGGGCCTGCCGGGAAAGGACGGCTTTACTGTGCTGCGCGAGTGGCGCGAGGCTGGCCGCACATTGCCCGTGCTGGTGCTCACCGCGCGCGACGGCTGGTCCGACAAGGTCGCCGGGTTCAAGGCGGGTGCGGACGATTACTTGACCAAGCCGTTCCGGGTGGAGGAGCTGACGATGCGGCTGCGCGCCCTCATCCGGCGGGCCGCGGGACATGCTGCCACGCGCATCGCCTCCGGCGCACTCGCGTTTGAAGCGCAAACCGGGCAGTTCGAACTGGACGGCTTGCCGCTTAGACTTACGGCGCTCGAGTGGCGCGTGCTCTCCGCACTAACGCTTGCCAAGGGTATCGTTATCGAACGGCTCGACTTGCTCGAGCGGGTTTATGAGGGCGATGCCGACACCGATTCCAACAGCCTGGAGGTCATTATAGGCCGGCTGCGCAAGAAGATCGGTGCCGAGCTGATTGAGACGGTGCGCGGGCGCGGATACCGGCTTTGCGAGATGCCGCCGTCATGAGGCTGGTGCCACGATCGATCCGGGGACGAATGCTCGCCTTGTCGGCGATCGCGACATTGGTCGCGCTGCTGTTGGCCGGTGTCGTCGTCGCGGGGATCCTCGGGAGGGTGGTGACACAGGGAATCGACCGGCGCCTCGATGCCCAGCTTGCGCTGATCGCGACGGCGGTGGGCAAAGACGGCACGCTCGACCGCGCGCGGCTGCGCCAGGTGCAGGGCGTGCTCGATGCCGGGCCGGGATGGCGCTGGCGGGTCGAGACGCCCGCCATGACGCTTGGGTCGGAAGATTTCCCGCAGATCGAGGCGGGGCCGCCGGGACACCGACGAAGCGAAGCGGATCTTGTTCGCGCGCGGCCCATCGAGGGGCACGGCCCTGACAGGGACGCCGTGCACGGCCGCACGCTGCGTCTGGAAACGTCTGGGGGAACGGCGACACTATTCGCCACCGCGCCGCGAGACGTCATCGAGCGTCCGGTTCGCGACGCCTTGCTTCCGCTCCTCGGGATGCTGGCGGCGATAGGCGCTTTGCTGGGCCTCGCTGCGGTGTCGCAGGTCGCGCTGGGCCTTCGCCCCGTCCGCCGCTTGCGCGACGCGGTCGCTGCAATCCGCGACGGGAGCATGGCGAACGTCGATGCGGGACAGCCCGAAGAGCTTCGCCCGCTCGCCGAGGA
Source organism: Sphingomonas sp. FW306-1B-B10E (assembly GCF_058782005.1). NCBI lineage: Bacteria > Pseudomonadati > Pseudomonadota > Alphaproteobacteria > Sphingomonadales > Sphingomonadaceae > Sphingomonas > Sphingomonas sp. FW306-1B-B10E. The sequence continues at coordinate 87,800 of NZ_JBYSXG010000001.1, read as the reverse complement.
ACTGAACGCGCTCGTCCGCGACAATCACGCAGCGCTCGCGTCCGCGCGCGCGTCCGCCGCAAATCTCGCCCATGCGCTCAAGACGCCGACTGCGACTCTCGCTTTGGAACTGCGCGACGATCCACGTGCCGCTCAGGTCGAACGGATCGACATGACGATCCGACACCATCTGTCCCGCGCCCGGCTGGAATCATCCTCGGTCAGAGCTATGACCAGTGTCGATCCGGCATTGGGTGCGTTGGCCCGCACGATATCGCAGCTCCATGCAAGCCGGAATATTTCCATCTCAGCCGCCCCGGCGCGCGATTGGGCAATCGCGGTCGATCCGTCGGATTTTGACGAGTTGCTCGGCAATTTGATCGACAATGCCGCACGGCATGCGCGCACGGCCGTCGTAATCGACGTCCAGCGCAACGGACGAATGCTCGGGTTCGTAGTTTCCGATGACGGACCAGGGATTCCTGTGGCGGAGCGCGACCGTGCGACCGCGCCAGGCGTCAGGCTGGACGAGCGTGGCGATGGCCATGGCTTCGGGCTCACCATCGTGCGCGAACTCGCCGCGCTTTATGGCGGTGCACTAGAGCTAGACAGAGCTGTCCAAGGCGGCCTCGCTGCGACCGTCACGCTTCCCATTTCAACACGAACTTTCCCCTGACGCTCGCTGGCTATTTGGAGCGACTCAAAGACAGTTCCCAGGATACATTAGGCGGATCTGAACCACTGAAACGGGCCAGAACTGCACCTCGATGTCGTCCGGCCTCGACTCACGAAGGGACAGGCAGTTCCGCGATGGGACGCGGGAGATCAGCAGCGCGCGCCGCGCCTTCCGCGACGGCGTCAGGGCTCGCGCGCTCTTGGCCCGCGCGGCACGCTTGCGATCGGTGAGAGTTCACGGCGGCTGGCCCCATGCCTGCGCGCGCCGCCGCGACGGCCGACCGCCTGCAAAAGTGCGTCCTTGCCTGCGCCTGCGGCGTTGCGCCCCACGGCCGCCTTCTCCGCGAGACTTGTCCGAAGTGGTTTCGATTCTTGCGCATTGTGATTGGCTTGCCTTTTGAACCGTTACAATCCTAGTCTTGGAGCGCGCCGCTCAAAGTGCGGCGCCGAGGCGTGAGAACCTTGTTTGGGGTCCCAATCCAACCGTCGTTTGCCGGGTGGCTGACGCGCATGTCCAGGCCGTCCGCGGCTAAAGGCGTCGGCGCAAGTCCTCAAACTTGTTCTCAACACCCGGCTTGCCGGCCGGGCTGCCTTGCTTTTCTGGAGGCAGGACGATGGGGGTCATGGTCGGACAGGGCAGCAAGTCCCGGACGCGGCTGATGTCGCCCCCGGCTCCCTCGACTGCGGCGGCGTTTGGCGAGCCGGACGAAAGTGCCGCCGCGGGTCCGCTCGGGCTGGAGATGATCTACCGCAACGAGCGCCACGCGCTGGTCCGCTTCATCACCCGCTATCGTTCCAATCCAGAGGAAGCAGGGGATGTCGCCCAGGAGGCGTTCCTGCGCCTAGCGCAGAGCGAGCAGGCACGCAGCGAACCGATCGCGCGGCCGCGCGCATTCCTGCGACAGGTGGCGCGCAACCTGCTGCGCGACCGCGCCAAGAGCGCCGCGGGGCGGGCAGAATTGCTGCGCACAGCCTATGACGACGAGGTCATTTCGGTAGCGAATGAAGTCGCGCGACTCGAAGCACGCGATAGTCTTGCACGCATCGAAGCGGTAATGCGCAGGATGAAGCCCAGGACTCGGGAAATATTCATGGCGCACCGCCTCGACGGCCTCAGCTATTGCGAAATCGCGCAGCGCACCGGCATGTCGGTCTCGGGCGTCGAGAAGCAGATGGCCAAGGCGATGACGATGCTGCTTCGGTACGCGGACAAAGATTGATGCCCGTCTCCGGGAATGGGAATAGCCGAAGCCCCGCCGTCACCAAGCAGGCCGGAATCTGGTTTGCGCGGATGCGGGGCCCCGATCGCGCGCGCTGGCAAGGAGAATTCGAGCGCTGGCGCGATGCAGATCCCGCACACGGCGAGGCTTACGCTGCGACCGGCGAGCAATGGCTGGCGACCGGCGGTCTCGCGGGAACCGAGCTAGGCCGCAACCGGGGCTTGCCCGAGCCTAGAACTCCGGTGTGGCAGATGCCGGCCGCGCGGCCCGTGTTCGCGCTGGCGGCGGTGGTGCTGGTCGTGCTTGCCGGCTTCTGGCTGCTGCGCGCGCCTTCCGCCGCGCCGGACACGACACTGGCGGCAACGGCCGGGCCGCAGGCGACGCGGGTGGGCGAGATCCGCACGGTCAAGCTGGTCGACGGGACTGTTGTCACCCTCGACACGGACAGCGCGATCGACGTCCGCCTGTCGGGCGGCCTGCGCCAGGTCCGGCTGATGCGCGGCCGGGCGCGGTTCGACGTTGCGCACGATGCCGCGCGGCCGTTCCGGGTCGAGGCGGGCGGCCGTACGGTCACGGCGCTGGGCACCATGTTCGATGTCGGGCTCGAGCCGGGAGGGGTGCGGGTGAGCCTGTTGCGCGGGTCGGTCGAGGTTCGCGGCGTCGCGCCCGCGGGCGGGATCGCGGCGGTGACGCCGCTCGCGCCGGGCGAGTGCTTCACCGATGTCGCCCACCGCCCGCAGGTGGTGAAGGCGTCACCCGGCTTGCCGCAATGGGTCTCGGGCATGCTCGATTTCGACGGCGTGCCGCTCGGCGACGCGCTCAAGCAGACCAATCGCTATTCGGCGCGCAAGATCCGGCTGGGCGACCCGTCGCTCGCCACGCAGCGGGTGACCGGTGGGTTTCGGCCGCTGCCGGTCGAGCAACTGGCGACCGCGCTGGCGGCGGCCTTTTCGCTGCATGTCGAGCGCTCGCCGCAGGGCGATTTGATCCTTCGCCGCCGCTTACCCGACCGCACGAAATAATTTTGGGCGGGTCTCCCGCGCAATCTCGTCTCGCACCCCAGACCGCCAAATCGGCGGCACGGAAATGGGGAGCGATACATGCGAGTGGGAAAACTGGGCGCGCTTGCGCTGGCGGGCACGGCGATGGTCATGGTCGTGCCGGCGGCACTCGCGCAGGCGGACGCCCGCGAATTCGACCTGCCGAGCCAGGATCTCGGCTTCGCGCTTCGCACGGTCGCGCAGCAGTCCGGCACGCAGGTCATTGCGCCGACCGATCTCGTCGCTGGCCTTCGCGCGCCTGCGCTCAAGGGGCGCTTCCGTCCCGACCAGGCGGTATCCCGGCTGCTGCGGGGAAGCCGCCTGCGGGCAGTCACGGTGGGCAGCACGCTCGTTGTCCAGCGCGATGATGTCGCCGAGGTGAATGAACCCTCCGAACGGCAGGGCGAGATCCTGGTTACCGGCACACGCATCCGCGGCGGCGGGCCGGTCGGCGTCCCTGTCATCACGGTCGACCGCGAAGCGATGGTCGAGGATGGTTTCTCCACGACGCAGCAGATCGTACAGTCGATCCCGCAGAACTTCAGCGGCGGCGCCATCGAGGGGATGAGCGGACTGATCACCGGCGCGGGAAACGGCAATGTCAGCCGCGGTGTCGGTGTCAATTTGCGAGGGCTCGGTCAGGGTTCGACGCTGGTACTCGTCAACGGCGACCGGCCCCCGCTCGGCGGCTTCTCCGGCACCTTCTCCGACCTCTCGATTATTCCCGCTTCGGCGATCGAGCGCGTCGAGATCGTGCCCGATGGCTCTTCGGCGATCTACGGATCGGACGCCGTGGCGGGCGTGGTCAACGTCGTTACTCGCAACAATTTCAGGGGTGCCGAAACCAGCTTTCGGATCGGATCGGCTGACGGCGATGCGCAGGAATATCAATTCAGCCAGTTGTTCGGCATCAAATGGGCCAGCGGTCATGCCGTCCTGGCCTATGAATTCTACCACCGCGACAATCTCTCCGCCGACGATCGGCCTTATATCACTGACGACCTGCGGCCCTTCGGCGGCGGGGACTATCGTGGCAATTATGCGAGCCCGGGCACAATCGTGGCGGGCGACGTCAACTTCGCGATTCCGCGTGGGCAGTTCGGCAACAGTCTCACCGCCGCGCAGCTCACGCGCGGCGCAGTCAACCGGGGCGATGGCTGGGACGGGGTCGACATCCTTCCGCAGCAGCAGCGGCATTCGCTGTTCGTGTCGCTCAGCCAGGACCTGACCAGCAATCTGCACTTTTATGCGCGTGGGCTGGCGACTTGGCGCAGGTTCGACGTCGCGGTTCGCAGCGGCAGCGACACGCGTCGCACCGTTCCGGTCACCAACCCTTATTATGTCGATCCGATCGGCACGCGTCTTCCGATTGGAGTGAATTACAGCTTCGTGCGGGACCTTGGCAACGAGCACTATCGCGGAGACGTACGGGCCTATGGCGAGACTGCGGGTCTCGAACTGATCCTCGGTGAATGGTCGGTCGATGCGCACGGAACCTGGGGCAGGCAGGACGAGCGCTACGATTATCTGAACCGCGTCAACTCGGCGCGCCTGGCGCTTGCGCTTGCGGACACCAATCCGGCCACCGCGTATAATCTGCTCGGTGACGGGCCCTCCACCAATCCCGCGACGATCGAGTCGATCCGCGGCTACAACAAGCGCCGCTGGGACGCCATCGTCTGGTCGACGTCGGCGCGCGCGGACGGGCCGCTCTTCGCACTGCCCGCGGGCGATGTGCGCCTCGCGGTGGGCGGTGAATATCGCGAGGACCGCTACCGTGACCGCGAGAATGTCTCCTACACCTCGACGCTCGCGCCGCGCGCCAACGCACTGACCCCGCTTCCCGGACCCCGCATCGTCAAGGGTGCCTATGCCGAACTACGCGTCCCGGTGTTCGCGGAAGGGATGGCGGTGCCGCTGTTCCGCCGCCTCGACCTGTCGGCAGCGGTCCGCACCGAGCACTATAGCGACTTCGGCAGCACCACGAACCCGAAGGTCAGCATGGCCTGGGAGCCGCTCGGCGGTGCGACGCTGCGCGGCAGCTACGGAAAATCGTTCCGCGCGCCCGGGGTCACCGAGCTGCGGCAGGACCCCGATACCTTCGGTCAATTCGCCTATCCGGTCGCCGACCCTCAGTCGCCTACCGGCATGTCCAACATCATGGTCATTCGCGGAAATGATCCCGACCTCGGGCCAGAGCGCGCCACGACCTGGACGCTGGGGGCGGACCTGAAGCCCGCGGCTTTGCCGGGACTAAGCGCGGGCGTGACTTGGTTCAGCGTCAATTATCGCGACCGGATCGCATCGGTCGCGTCGAGCGTGACCAGCTATCTCATCAACCGCGACATCTATGCCCCGATCCTGACCTTCAACCCTTCCGCGGCGCGCATCGCCGAACTGTTCGCCTCGCCTTACTATCTCGATCTGGCGGGCATCCCGAGCACGGCACCTATCGTCGCGATCGCCGATGCGCGGACACGGAACCTGTCGATCGTGAAGCAGTCGGGCCTCGATTTCGCTCTGCAATATGATTTCGGGCTGGCGGGCGGAAACGCCACGATCGGCGCAAATGCGACCTACATCTTCGAAATCAATCAGCAACTGACGGCGACGTCGGCGCCGGTCGATGTGGTAGATACGGTCGGCAACCCCGTCGATCTCAGGATCCGCGGCCGGGCGAGCTGGAACGAGGGTGGCTTCGGCGCGGCGCTGTTCGTCAACCATGCGGACGGGTATCGAAACCTGACCATAACCCCCACACAGCGCGTATCGCCCTGGACCACCTTCGATCTCAATCTGAGCTACGCTTTCGAGCGTCCCTCGGGGCCGTTGGAGGGACTCAGGGTCGCGCTCAACACGACCAATCTGCTCGATTCCGACCCGCCTTATGTCAGCTACGTCGTCGGCACGCTCGCCGTCGGCTTCGACGGTGAAAATGCGAATCCGCTGGGTCGCTTCGTCGCCCTGCAGGTCACCAAATCATGGTGAGGTACCTGGCGGCAACGGCCGCCCTGACCTTGCTCGCCAGCATGACCGGGGTGGCGCACGCAACGCCCCCGGCTTGCAGGGAGCGCCTGTTGCCGCTTCCCCCCGGGGCGGCAACAGGCAAAAGGTCGATCACCGCGCGCGACCTCATCGAGCTGCGCGACTTCGGCATGATGTTCGACACCAGCCGACGACCGTCCTTCAGCATCTCGCCCAACGGGAAATATGCGGCGCTAATCCTCAGGCGCGCCGATGCTGAGAGCGACAGCTACTGCTTCGGCGTAATGCTCCTGTCTATGGACGGCAGGTCGCCGGCCCGGCTGATCGACGTCGGAGGCGAGTTCATCCAGGCGATGACCGATCCTTACGGCGTGACGGGAGTGCCATCGGGTCTTCCGGTCACCGAGCCGCCCGTCTGGTCACCCGACGGAAGCTCGCTTGCCTATCTGCGCCGCGACAACGGCCAGACTCAGATCTGGCGGGTGGGCCTGGACGGCGCGCCGGCCAGGCCAATCACTACCCTTGCCACCGAACCGCGAAGTCTCGCCTGGAGCAAGGACGGGGGCGTGTTGTTGTTTACCACGCGCCGACTGTTCGACGCCGGGTTGGTCGAGATTGATCGCGAGGGCCGCTCCGGGTTTCTGTATGACGAGCGTTTCTGGTCGGTCGCCTATGCCCGGCCGACGCCCCGGTTGCCGCTGCCGACCGAGATCAATGCGATGCGTGTCGCAACCGGGGAAAGCCGCATCATCACGGCCGACCAGGCCGCCCTCCTGAAGGGTGAAGTTGTAGCGGGGTTTCCCGCGGATGCTCAGGCGACTGCGATCTCCTCCTCCGGAATGCGGGCCTGGGTAGCGAGCGAGAAGCCCGGCTTGCCCCGCGGTCCGACCATGCTGCGCGTCGAGGCGGCCGGGACGAGCGTGGCGTGCACTGGCGACGCGTGCCATGCGCCGGTCGCGGGGCTCTGGTGGAGCGGGCCGGACACGCTATTCGTCCTGCGCGGCGGCAGTGCCGATAATGGCGGACGTAGCGCGCTTTACCGGTGGCGCCCCGGTTCGGAGCCGGGCCCGCGGTTGTTGTTCGATACCGACGACTTTCTGCCCGGGTGCGCTGTCTCGGGCACAAACCTCGTCTGCGCCCGTGAGGCCGCTACACGCCCTCGCATATTGGTGCGTATCGATCCGGCGACCGGCCGCAGCACGAAAATCTTCGATCCCAATCCCGATTTTGAAACGGTGCGTCTGGGCAAGGTCGAGCGGCTTAGCTGGACCGACCGCAGTGGCGTTCGCACCTATGGAGATCTCACGCTGCCACCCTCTCACAAGGCCGGCGAGCGCCATCCCCTCATCGTCGTCCAATATATCTCGCGAGGCTTTCAGCGCGGCGGGCAAGGCGACGAATATCCCATCCAGCTGCTCGCGGCACGCGGCTATGCCGTGCTCAACTTTCAATGGCCGGCGGAAGCCCCGGAAGCCGCGGCAAAAACGAGCGATGAGGCGGCTCAGCGCGTCAAGGTAAAGAACTGGTCGGGACGTCGCCGGATCTTCACAGCGCTCGAAGCCGGCATCGACACTGCCATCACCAAGGGCGTCGTGAACCCCGATCTGATCGGCATTACGGGCCTGAGCGACGGCGCGAGCACCGTCCAGTTCGCGCTAAACAACTCCACCCGGTTCAAGGTGGCGATCATGTCGTCCTGCTGCGACGACCCTAACGTCGTGTTCAGCGCCGGCCCGGCCTATGGCAATACGGTCGTGCAAGGCGTCGGATATCCGCCCGCCGGCGCGGAAGGTCGGGCGTTCTGGCGAGCCCAATCAATCGCCGTGAATGCGAATCACCTCCGGGTGCCGCTGTTGATGAATTTGCCCGACGGCGAGTTCCGCATCGCGCAAGAGGCCTTTGCCGCGCTCAAGGCGAACGGCGCGCCGGTAGAAATGTATGTCTACCCGGACGAATGGCACAGCAAATATCATCCGGCGCATCGCCTGGCGATCTATAGCCGCAATCTGGCCTGGTTCGATTTCTGGCTCCGCGGAATTGAATCGAAGGACCCAGGTCGCGCGGCCGAGATCGCGCGGTGGAAGGCCATGCGAGCTGCAAGTTAAGTCGCGAAGGTTGAACGATTGCTTTCGGGGCAAGCGCGCCGGTCGGCACGCCCTGGCCCTTTGGCTGCGCCGGCGGAAAGATGCTTGGCCCGAGCTTCTGGAAGCGATCCTCGCGCTCGAGATTTTCTCATTCGGCGAACGGATCTCGATTGGACATGCGTCTGGCGTTGCTATGCGCGTGCTGAGGCGGAAGGACAACTCTCGGCGAAACCGATGAAGCCGGGTCAGCAAGGTCGCCGTCGTGGCGATCGTCGCAATGGAGGCGGCGCACACTTCACGTCGGGTGCAGCTCCGCCGGCCCGTAACGATGTCGGCCGGACGCGTCCCGTCCCAAATGCTCCTCGGTTGAAGAAGCGATGGAGCCGACCAATTTTAAGGATCTGTCGCAGACGCTCCTTTGCCGAAGACGGGGGACAAATGGCGGCAACGCCGCCGATCTGGTCGGCCCACTCAACGCCAATCCTTATCCCAGCTCAATGCGTTGCGAGGACCCGCGCTACGCTTGGCGCGTTAAGGGGTGCAGCGGATGGAGAGGTTGATGAGTACCATGTTCGCAAATGAACGCCGCGTGCGTTGCCGCGCGATGCTCGCTCGCGATATTGCGGTAAGCACTGGCGACCCCATCCGTCGTCGTGATCAGCTCTGCCTGGCGCAAGCGCTAGAGCGTCAGCTTCGGAAAACTCCCGAAGTCTATCTATTGCCGGTGCCAAATTGAACGTATCAATGATTTATTGAACGCGCGCAGCCCCGGCACCATCGTTTGCGTTCTCGCATTGCCGCGAAACTTCGAGTGTCCGAATTCGATCGACTGTATGGGGCGGTTGAATAGACTTTACGTTTTTCTTGGGGAAGACTTTATGGAAGTCGTAAGGCTCGCGCCCGGTCAGATGGCGGCCGAGGATGCGGATTGCATCAAGATCAACGAAATCGAAATGGGCAGATACTCGCTGGTGGCGTCCGCGCTGATGGCGTGCGGCGACGGCGAAAACATGGAGTCTGTCGCGCTTGTCGCTAGTGATCCGTATCCGACGTATGAATCCGCTGAGGCTGCCGGCCTTGCCTGGGCGGAAGCCCATTGCGTCGAGACCATCTTTGTAGAAACCGGCGGAAATTCGGAGCCGTTAAGAGCCCCACGCTGAACCACTCTGCTTGTCCATTTCATTCCTGCAACCCGTCGGTAGCACGACAAATGGTCGAGCTGACGCAGCGGGGGTGGCACCTCGCTTGCCGCGGTGCTTCGCTCTCAGGCAGCCAGGGCGTAGCGCCGACAATGATCCAGATAGCCCGCCTCGTGGCTGCCAGCGAGCGACACAACACTTTCCCATAGCCAGGTCGGAGCGTCGATCATCGCCTTGCGATCTGCCTCAAGCACGCCAAGCCATTCGGTACGCGTGGCCGCGTCCATCTGCCGGGCATGCGCCTTGCCAACCACAAAGGCAAGATAGCGGGCTGCCTTCACCGCCTGCGACCGGTTGAACTGGTCAAGCTCGATCTTGAGGTCCTGCGGGGCTAATTCTCTAATGAACAGCGAACGGCCAAGCATCTCAACAGACGTCATTCGCTCGCCCAGATGCGGGGACAATGCCCGCGCCGCGGCGACAACGCGTTGCGCATTGTGCTTCGGCATCCTGGCATTCCTTGCCGGGGGTGCCACCGGCGCGATTGCCTCTTTTAGATCGACAAGCGCATAATCTGCGCGGCCTTTGTTATTCTTCAATTCAACTATAGCGGCAAAGCGCATCAATCCCAGCGAACTGCAGCCCTTCACCCAATACGCTGCGTCGACCAATCTCACGACACGATCATTGGTCTTGTCGTTCAGCGACAGGATCATCTGTGTCACCGCAGGGTCTGCGAAGACTGCCTGCAGCCCGCGGCGCTCCTCAGCCTCAAGCGCCCAGAACTTTTTGCCGAGCGGAATCTTCGGCTCGACCGCTTCGAGGCGCTCCCTGGCAAGATGCTTCCAGCTGCGACCGATGGCAGCGCGCTTTACACTACGCACGACATCAGGCTCGACGCCGGCGACGCCGCTGGTCGGGTCATGCATCGCGGCCGCATACCCTTCGATCATCTCCTCCATCATGTGAGCGGTTGTCACTCCCGGCAGGTCGGAACCGCGAGCCGCAGTCGCGAGCGAGAGGCCGAGTCGGATCAGGTCGTGCGCTGGATTGCCGATCACTGCCTGATCAAGATCGCGGATCTGAATCTCCACGCTGCCGTCGCCATTGGTCAGCGGTCCAAGATTGCCGACATGGCAATCGCCGCAAATCCATATCGAAGGGCCTTGGGGGACGCGCTTGGCCGCGGGCGATCCCTCCAGCCACTCATAGAACTTTACCGTATTTCCGCGCACATAGGCGTGCGCAGAGCGCGCCATCTTGCGGGTGCGATTGATCTCAAGGATAGCCTTACGTTCGGTCAAGTTCGGCATCGATGCATGCACCTCAGTCGGATAGGGCATTGCCAACGCGCGAAGCGCACAATTGTAACAAAACATTGCTGCGACTGAACGAGGTCGATGTTCGTGGCGCTTCTCCAAGGGCTGGCTCAAAATTGCACCGCATGGGCGACCCAAGCGGGAGCGCCGCGCGTTCCAGAAGTTGTTACCGTCTTCCGGCGGCCGAATGCGAGCTTTATTCTGATCCGCATGTGGTGCAGCGAATTCGACGCGTGCCGCGTTGCCGATGGACAGGCGTCCTCAGTTTACTCAGCCCAGCTTGGCCGTAGCCGTCGCTTGGGTTCGAGCCGAGCTAGCCACACCGCTTGCCGACGACCCGAGGGGAGCTAGCTGCGATTCGGTGGCTGAAGGATCCTCAGCTTAGTCCGTCAACAGTGATTTGCGTTTCGCCGCGCGGGGAAGTCGATCGAGCGGGCTAGCTGAGAAAAGCTGTTAGTCCGGCCCCCACGCAAAAGCTCTCGTCCCAACGCTTTGCCCCACAGACGCTCTATCGGAGAAAAATTTCCGTCTGCTCATCCAAACGCCGTCCGGCATCGGTCTAGTGGTTGTAGACCCAAACGGAGGACACCGATGCCGCCCGCCCTGATGCTCTCGATCGTAACATTGTTCATTCTGGGCGTCGCAGTGACCGCGATGAACCTTGGCCGGATAATTCAGGCCTGGATGATCCACAGGTCATTGCGTGCGGCAATGGCCACGGATCGCAAACTGGCAGAAGATCTCGCGGCCAAGCTCGATGTTGTGGGGCAGCGCGCGGAGCCACGCAGCGACGATCGGGCCGGCCTCGTGCTCGTGGCTATCGGTTTGGCTACTGCGGGATATGGCCTGATCCTCAACGATGCTTCGATCCGTCAGGTGATGGGCGCTGCGTTATTTCCGGTGCTCGTGGGCGCTGCGCTGCTGCTGCGCCACGCGATGCACAAGCGCGCCGTTGCGAAAAAGAATATTGGCGGTGTCTGATGACCTGGAACTCTCCGGTAGGGCAGCGCGTGGGGACAGGCTTGCATTCTCGGCCCTGGTCCGGCGACACGAAGCGAGGGTCCGTTCTTTCCTCGCGCGCACGGCGGGCGCACAGGCGGCTGACGACCTTGCGCAAGAAACGTTCCTGCGTGCTTGGCGTAACGCCACCCACTTTCGCGGAAGTGGTAGTTACGCCGGCTGGCTCCTCGCGATCGGGTGGAGAGTGTTTCTCGACGCGAGCAAGAGGCGGCGTCTCGAGCTTGAGCGGCGAAGCGAGATCCCTTTGCCGGGGGTTCAATCGTTCGAGGATCCGTCGGCAAGAATGGATGTTGAAAGGCTGATGGCCTCCCTCGCGCCCGAAGAACGGGCGTGCCTCGCGCTGTGTTTCGGACAGGGTTGGTCGCACGGCGAAGCCGCCGAAATACTCGGGATCCCGCTCGGCACGCTGAAGTCGCGAGTTGCCCGAGCCACGCAGAAATGCAGAGCAATGCTGGACTCAGAATGATGGACGACGAGATTTCCGCCCTCCCCTCCCTGCTCCGCGAAGCAGAGCGTCCGGCCGACGAGGCGTTTGTTAGCGACGTAGAATGGCTGGTCGAGCTCGACTTCGCTTTCGAGGGTCGACGCCGAGCAACGCTCAGGCGCTGGTTGATCGATCTTGGTTCAGCCTCCGCCGTTGGAGGTGTTGCCTATGTGTTGGCAAGTCCCGCATCGACGCTTCTGGCCGCGTCCTCGACGACGTTCGTCGGGCCCTTGCTAGCGGCGACGGCCGTTCCGGTTCTTTGGCTCCTTGCTCGGGGCTCCGCCACCACTGCCTGATCGCCGCGATCCCCGATCCTAATCTGTCCCACCCATTTCAGCCGGGAGGTCTACATGCGATGCCCTGCACTTGGTCTAATATCGTTCGTCGCGATGCTCGCGCCGCTGGCGTCAGGAGCCGATGCTGCGCCCTACAATGTGGATGGCCGCTTTGACATTGGCGGTCGATCCATTCGCATTGGCTGTCAGGGGACGGGCTATCCGACGGTAGTCGTCGACGCCGGCCTCGGAACGGCGCCTGCGGAAGATGATGGATGGCGCAGCATTGCCAGCAAGGTTGCCAGGCGCACGCGCATTTGCCTCTATGACCGCGCCGGGCTTGGTGGCAGCGACCCCGCGCCCAAAGTTCCGCGCACCAGCATGGATGCTGCGGTCGATCTTAATGCCGCCCTGCATAAAGCAGGTCTGAAGGGGCCGTATCTCCTCGTTGGCCACTCGATCGGCGGACTGCATGCGCAAGTCTTCGCCAGCCGCTACCCCGCGAATACTGCTGGCATAGTGCTGATCTCCGCGACGCATCCCGACCAAGTGAAGACTTGGCTGTCGTTGCTGCCGCCCGCTGCTCCGGATGAGGAGGAGGCGATCACCAACGCCCGGGCCTTTCTAACCAGCATGGTCGACGATCCAACGAAAAACGAGGAAATGCTGGCGTTCGGGCAGAGCGCGGCACAGGCGCGTGGTCTGACAACCCTTGGTGCCAAGCCCGTCATCGTTGCCACGCACAGTCCGCGGTACCGGATGGTGCCCGGGTTGTCCGAACCGATTGCAGACGAGCTTGAGGCGGCGACCCAGCAGCTTCAAAGGCGGTTCTTATCATTGTCCTCGAACGCACGACAGAATGTAGCGGCGACTGCCGGACATGGGTTGCCCCACGAGGATCCCGGCTTCGTGGTCAACAATATTCTGCAGGGGGTCGCGTTGGTACGCAAAGCGTCGGCCCGCCCTTAGCTAGCCTCGCCCAGAGCGGAATCAGGCGGATGGCCGATGAGCGATGGCCCTGACGGACTGCCGCTATGCGAGGTACCTTTAGCGCAAGGCGCTGGCACCCTGCCGCATCCCCCACATGGTGCATGTCATGTGTTGGGAGATTGCTAGAGATGCGAAAGGTTCGCCTCGACGAAATGGCTCTGTGCGAACGAGGCGAGTGGTCATCCGCGACTTCTACATCGAAACGCGCCGTCACCGGTAATTCAGGATTGGCGGCGGGAAAGGGCGTGCGCATAAGGGGTTATGAGTTCGAAACCTTCACTTGGTGATCTCCGGTTCCTCGATGAAGATGGCGAGGTTGCCGCCCTGATGCGCTCGCAGGATTGGTCGACGTCTCCGTTGGGACCGCCCGAGCAATGGCCCCACTCGCTTCGATTGGTCGTTGGCCTGATGACGGCGTCAAAGTTCCCGATGTTCGTCGCCTGGGGCCAGGAGCTTGGGTTCCTCTATAACGATGCCTATGCTGCCATCCTGGCGAGCAAGCACCCAGCCGCACTCGGGCGGCGCTTCCATGATATCTGGGCGGAGATCTGGGACGACATCCATCCCCTGATCGCGGCCGCCTTGGCCGGCCAGGCGACCTATCGCCAGGATCTGCCGTTGCTGATGCACCGAGACGGCTTCGATGAGCAGACCTGGTTTACTTTCTCCTACTCGCCCGTTCACGACGAGCATGGAGAGGTCGCAGGAATGTTCTGCGCGTGTACGGAGACGACTGGCCGCGTGCAAGCCGAGCGGGCGGTCCGGGAGAGCGAGGCGCGCTTCCGCAACATGGCCGACCACGCTCCGGTGATGATGTGGGTGACGGATCCGAGCGGCTATTGCATCTACCTCAACCGCGGCTGGTATGATTTCACCGGGCAGACGCCGGAGGAAGCGGAAGGGTTCGGCTGGCTCGACGCTACGCATCCGGACGACAAGGCCGAGGCGGAGCGGGTATTCCGTGAGGCCAATGCAGCGCGAGCACCGTTCAGGGTGGAATATCGGCTGCGCCGGGCAGATGGCAGCTATCGTTGGACGCTCGACGCCGCGGCTCCCCGCTTCAACGAGGACGGGACCTATCTCGGGTATGTCGGCTCCGTCATCGATATAGATGCGCGCCGAGAGAGCGAGGAACGGCAACGCCAGAGCGAGGCAACCTTGCGGAAGCTCACCGACGCGCTTCCCGCCTTCGTGTGGTTCGCGAAACCGAACGGCGAGCTAACGTATTTCAATGATCGCTGGTACGCCTACACCGGCCAGTCTCCGGCTAAGGCACTTCCTAACGGCTGGACGGACGCCCTCCACCCTGATGATGTCGCAGCCACAGCGGAGCGATGGGCGGAAGCGCGCGCAGACGGGGCCAGCTATGAAATGGAGGTGCGCTATCGCCGCCAGGACGGGGCGTATCGTTGGTATGTGGCGCGCGCAGAGCCGATACGGGACGGTGAGGGCGTCATCACCACCTGGGTAGGCAGCTCAATCGACATCCACGATCGCAAGGAGGCCGAGACAGCGTTGCGCGCCACCGAGGCGAAGTTCCGGCTGATGGCCGATGCGGTGCCGCAGATCGTCTGGATCACTGACGCGGACGGCCGGGCCGAGTTCTTTAACCGGCATTGGTCTGACTACACTGGATCTGCCTACTTTCCGGAAACCGCTGCGGCGGTCGCGGCGGAGCACGTGCATCCAGACGACAGAGCAGTGACGATGGCCGCATTCGAGGAGGCGCGCCGCACTGCCGGCACCTTCTTGATCGAGCATCGTATTCGCGCCGCCAATGGGGACTATCGCTGGTTCCTAGTGCGCGGGGAGCCGTATCGCCAGGCTGCGAATGGTCCCGTGGTACGGTGGTTCGGCGCGTCAGTCGATATTCATGATCGCAAGCTCGCCGAGGCCGCATTGCGCAAATTGAACGAGACTTTGGAGAGGCAGGTGGCCGAGCGCTCGGCAGAACGCGATCGCCTGTGGAACCTGTCGCAGGACATGTTGGCCCGCGCCGACTATAGCGGCATGATGTCGGCGGTCAGCCCGGCATGGACCCAGGTGCTGGGATGGAGTGAGGGTGAATTGCTCAGCCGTGGCTATGCCACGTTTATGCACCCAGAGGACATGCCGGGCACGCTGGCCGCGATCGAGCGGATGAAAGAGAATCGTCAGCCGACCCGTTTTGAGAACCGCATCGCCACTGCGGAGAAAGGCTGGAAATCCATCGAGTGGACCGTGGCACCAGAGCCCGACGGCCTTAACTTCGTCGCTGTCGGCCGCGACCTCAGCCTTGCAAAGGCGCGAGAAGCCGAATTGGAAGCCGCGCAGGAAGCCTTGCGGCAGAGCCAGAAGATGGAGGCGATGGGCAGCCTTACCGGCGGGGTGGCGCATGACTTCAACAACCTGCTCACACCGATCATCGGCTCGCTCGACATGCTGGTGCGAAAGGGCTTGGGCAATGAGCGCGAGCGGCGGCTGATCGACGGTGCGCTGCAATCTGCCGAAAGGGCCAAAACCCTGGTGCAGCGCCTGCTCGCCTTCGCTCGACGCCAACCGCTTCAGTCGACTGCGGTGAACCTGGCCACGCTAGTCGATGAAATGGCTGGCCTGATCGGTTCGACGGTCGGCCCGAACATCGACGTGCGAGTGACGCTTGCGCCCGACCTGCCGCCTGCGCTCGCCGATGCGAACCAATTGGAGATGGCGTTGCTCAATCTAGCTGTGAACGCGCGCGACGCGATGCCGCATGGCGGCCAGCTTACGATCGGCGCACAGCGCGAGAGCGTTCGCGCAGAGCACGCCGCAGGGCTGAGGCGCGGCCATTATATTCGATTGTGGGTCCGCGACACGGGGGCGGGAATGAACGAAGTGACGCTTAGGCGGGCGATCGAGCCGTTCTTCTCAACTAAGGGGATCGGCAAGGGTACCGGGCTGGGCCTGTCCATGGTGCATGGGCTGGCCGCACAACTTGGCGGTGGACTGACCATCGACAGCACGCCTGGCGATGGCACAACGGTGACGCTTTGGCTGCCGATCAGCGTGCTGCCCATCGAGCATCAGGAGCAATCGTCCGATCGGATCGACAGGCCTGTTGGACGAGGGCTCGCACTCTTGGTGGATGACGAGGACCTCGTCCGGATGAGCACGGCCGATATGCTGAACGATTTTGGGTTCAAAGTCCTCGAGGCTAGTTCTGCAGAGGAAGCTCTTGACCTTCTGCATGCCGGCGAAGCGCCGGATCTGCTTGTGACGGATCACCTGATGCCAGGCATGAGCGGTGCCGACCTAGCGCGTGCCGCACGAGCCCATAATCCGAATTTGCCGGTCCTCGTGGTATCCGGCTATGCAGAAGTGGAAGGGATTGCGCCTGACCTGCCTCGCTTGACCAAGCCTTTCCGCAATGCGGATCTGGCGGCGTGCCTGCGCGAAATGCTGTCAACAGGCTAGGTGTTAGGACAGACCCGCGGGCGAACAACCCTTTCCGCCTGCCCCGATCGACGAGCCGCTAGCCAAAAAACAGGCCTCCAGTTCTTCGAAGGGGAAGCCGAGCTAAATAGCGAGTCCGAATCTGTGCGGTTCCTTACTGATGCAAAAGCGGTCCGTTTTCTCCCGATTGAACGAAAGCCGCGGGGAGCCGAATCAGTGCAAGGGTTGGCGGGCAAGGTCTTATGTAACCTGCCGGTCGGCAGAGCGCCCGATCCCGGTCATTCAGCGTCGGCTGCGGCGGACTGGCAGCTTTCATGGACGAGAGCGGCGATAGCTGCCGAGCTCCGGCAATCAATCCTGAAACAAGCCTCGATCGGTGAATCGCATCTTATCAGGATTCAACGATAGTTGTGCGAGGTAGGCACGGCCGGCTGACCTGACCTTATCAGCGAGTACCGAATCCGGCCTTTGCTTCAGCTCGTACGCTGCCCCACCGGTTAGCATGCTGAGTATCGCAAGCTGCTCGTACAGCTTCTGTTTCTCCGCCGCAGGAGCATCGGCGATCCCAGACGGGCCAATCAATACAGTTCGCATCTGCTCAATGAGCGCCATGCCCTGAGCATGAGTAATCTCTTTGCCAGAGGCCGCTTCATAACTCGCCCCAATGAACGCGGAGATTGCCGTCGCGAGGTCGTGATGAGGCTGACCAAACAGGTCCTCGACAGCGGCGAACTTCGGTAGCAGCAACTCGAGAGTGGAGCGTACTTCCTCCTGTCGTACCGCGGGGTAGCGGCTCACTATCGATGGAATGGCGCTTGCTGCGGGAGTGGAAACGAAGCGGATCGAGGTCGCCGACCTTTTGACGGGGGAAGTCGGCGAGACCCTCTTTTTAGCATTCGGTTTGACCTGCTCGCCGATGAGCGCGCGGGTTCTCGATGCCAGTGTGTTAGCTGCAAGCGCATTTGAGAACGCTCCTCCGTCCAGCAGGTAGACATTCTGTGCTCTAGCGGACGTGGCAAGGGAAAATGCGGCAACGGAGACAAGGGCCATGAGCAGCTGACGCATTTGGATTCCCGTTCGGCTTGCGATCGTGGCTCTGGGGTGGCTTGACCCGCCAGTTCCACTTGCATCGGGATTGGCACGCATCCAACTTGCTTCGTCGGCAAGTGAGGTGCGACGAATCGTGCGTGCAGTACGTCTAGGCCAATTCGAAAACTCCTCTGCCATGCCTCACCGGAACTATGCTCACCGGGCACGGTGGGTCCGCGAACTCGCGGACCGACGATCTCCTCTGCAAACGGAGAAGTCCTGCTCGAGGAATTCTCCCCCAACACAGGCAGAATGGCGAATTCTCGGTATCACGCTGGCGTGACCTGAACGGCCGGCGCTGGGCGAAGGCGGATCAGCAGCTGCTGGCGGACCGCCATCTGCCGGTCCGTCGGGCTGCCAAGGTCCGCTCCCGGACATCGCCCAACCCGGTTTTCCGGTGCTGACAGGTCCGCTCGCCACCAACCACCCGAAATCTATCAGACGCTCAGGGATTGGTGTTGCCTGCGTTATCCGCCGTTCCGTTTCTAGCGTCTCGCTTTGGGCCCGCGAGAGTTCGAGGCTGGTGGGAAGCGGTCATTCGCCCGCATTGAAATGGAAGCTTCAGACCATGCTCGCGCATAATTTGTGAGTAAAATCCACCCCCGACTGGAGGTCATCCGCAAGCTTCTTCAAGTCGTGTCAATGATCTTCACCCGGCTCAGCGCCGACGAGGGCGGTCGCCGCCATTCGGCTGAGACCATACAGCGCATCTCCCTGAATGAGCATTCCCGAAAACTTTCGTCCGGGGTGACGCATAACCGCCGCGCTAGTCGCATCGGAGTATATCTCGATCTGCTCTGTGCGCATTCAGGCTCCCCCTCTGTAAGGAAACTCTGGCCAATGGCGGCTACGTCCGCAATTTGGGGCGTTAGCCGCCTGGCAGGTTACGGCCCAGGAGCGGCCAGGCAGGTTCTAGCATTTGCTGCTTGGCGGCTTTGCGCCTCAGTAGCAGCCGTTCCGTAACCTGGGCTCGATTCCCAGACCAGCCGTCGATTTTTTCCGCATAAACATTCGACCGCGCTTCAACTATACAGCCCGGTCTCACCGAGGACTTCATCAGCGACGTTGCTCAGGCGGTGCAGTCGCTGGCATCGTGCGGATCAGTTTGATCGGCGGACCACCCTCCACGATGTCGAAGCTCGAATAGTCCGGTTCGAATTGACCCACGATCCCAGTATCCTCGCTACGGAAGCGAGTCAGTGAAAGCGCGATCAATCGCTCCGAGCGCGGGCCGCCCGTATAGGCGAATAGGCCATCGGGACGCGCCTCGATCGTGACCGAGAGCCCGCCGCCTGCAAAGGCACCGGTAACCTGCGAGAGTTGGGCGCGGGTCAGCATCTTGGGCTCCGCGGTCGGCGCTGCAATATCAGCCCAGCCATAATCGGTCGCGATTGCGCGGACGACCTCGTCAATCAGCTTCCTGCCTTGGCCCCCGTTGACGAGAACCACTACGCCTTCGCCCCGATCGACATAGGCGACCATGAACGACTGAAAGCCTTCGTTCAGGCCGTCGTGCCCGAAGCGCCGCGCTCCGTCCGAATAGACTGCCGGCCCCAAGCCCCAATTGCCCTTGATCGGCGTCAGCATCTCACGTGCCATTGCGGGCGAAAGCCGATGGCCGTCCCTACCCGCGACCGAAGCCTGCACGTCGATCAGCAGTCGTGCAAGATCGGTCGCGCTCGTCCATAGGCCAGCGGGCCCGAGCTCGGGGTAGACGTGATATTTGCCCGGGATGGGATTGTCACGGACATGCGCCGAAGCGAGGTCGGCGAGGATGGTCCCGGATGGCGGCTGCGCGTAGGCGCTTCGAGTCATCTTCAGCGGCCCCAGCAATTCACGTTGCGCGAGGGCGGCGAAGGGCATCCCGCTTAAGTCCGAAAGCGCTAGCTGCGTCAGTACATAGCCGCCGCCTGAATAGCTCCACTGTCCGCCCGCGGGCTGGGTGCTGCGAACCGCACCACTGTTGGCCGGAGCTGCGCCATCAAGGATCTGGACGGGAGACGGTAAAAGCGCGTCGGGTGAATAGCCGGGGAAGCCGTGGACGTTGAGCCCGGCGGTGTGGCTCAACAGCTGGCGGAGGGTAACACCGTCAGGGGCTAGCTTGGGATCACGCGGCAGCTGCCACGATCGCAGGAAGCGGTTGATATCCTGATCGAGGCCGAGCTTGCCCTGCTCCACCAGTCGCAACGCAATGACAGCTGTGGCGACCTTGCTGATTGAGGCTGCCTGAAACGCGGTGTCCGGGGTTACCGGTGCACAACTGGAGGTATCGCGAACGCCCCAGCCTCGAGCCCAGGCAACCTTCCCGCCGTGGATGACTGCAACGCTGATCCCGGGAACCGCGTAGGTTCGCATCCGTTCGGCCAGGCTGTACGATTTGGCGCCCGGTTCGACGACCGGCGGCTTCAAATTCGCTTCGACGTACCGGCTATGCGCATTGCTCGGCCCGCCCGCTGCTAGGATCGGAAGCGGGCAGCGTCGTTCTTCTGCATGAGCATATGCGGCGCTGCCGGCTGTCAAGCTCGTTGCGACTGCGCCGATGAGCGCGATCAAGCGGAAATGTGCGTTGGGCACGCGGCATCTCTCCTGTTTTCAAATCGTGTTGATCGAAAGCCCTGGACGCCGAGACAGGACTGCCGACGCGTGCGGGGCTAGGTATCACCGACCTGGATTTGCCGGCGCCAGCGTACGCTTCACGGCCCCGGTGCTTCCGCCAGCCTCGCCGGAAAGAGCTGGGTGTGCCACCGCACCACGACCGAAAGGGTGGCCAGCTCGATCGCCAGCACCGTTGCCTGCAGCATCGCCTGCCTTCCGTCTAGGAAGAGCGTGGCCATGAAGATGATGAGGGTCGCGGCGGCTGCCAGCGTGAGTATTCCGGTACGCCGGACGCGCGCCCAGTCGCGGTCCAGCATTGCCCAGGCGATCCGCAAATGTCCCACGCCGAGCAAGAGCAGAAGGAGCGACAGCGAGGGTACCGCAGCCTGATAAACTCCGCGCAATAGGAATTCCTGCGCCCCGCCTTGCAACAGCGCGCCGGCAAGCCCGGTCTGGCCAGGGTATAGATAGGGGAGCCCGGCCGCGCAGCCGATCTGAAGCGCGGCCATCGGGATCATGATGCCGAACGCGAGCGCGTAATTCGTCAGGAGGAACCGGCCTTCTTGCCGAGTGATCATCTCGCGCCAGGCCGCGGTCAGACACCCAATCGCGAACCGCAGCGGCTTCCTTTCCGTCAACGCCGTTTCGAACTCCACCCGCATCGCGAGCGACCATTCTTGCCGGTTCTCGCTGAGGCTGGCTACAGCCAGCGCCATCACGGCTCGCGCTATGATAGCCTTCATGCGGTTGCACCTTTGCTGGGAAAAGGGCTGTGACTGCCAGGTGCATCCAGCGCCACCGCAAAGCCCGCAGCTGTCAGCCGATATGCGTGGCGCGCCGGCCGGCCAGGTTGCAAGGGCTCGCGCCACTCGGCCTCGACTAGCCCCTGATCGGTCATCCGCATGAGCAACGGGTAGAGTGTGCCGGACGAAAGGCCCGTCTCCTTCATCAGATCATATCCGTGCCGCCATTGCTGGCGCTGCGCAGACATCGCCTCAAGCAAGACGCGCATCTGTTTCGACGGTTGCCGGATTCGAGCCATGCATCATCACAACATATGTAGACTTAAGAGTCAACAGCTCCGCGCTGCATGGCTCCGAGTCGCCCAAACGCGTGTTTGAACAGAGATTTGCCCGCAAGGAACAGCTGACGTGTGGCCGCTAACGAGATTCGGAACCGAAGAGCTGCCGGTCGGCAAGCGGCCAGTTCCAGCCAATCAACGGTCGGCCCTGGACGGCAAGTAATTGCCAACCTTGCAGGCACCCCATTTCTTGGAATGGCCCTAACATTTTTGGCGCGAAATGATGCACTCCGCGCGATGGCCAGTCCGAACAGCGGCGCCATGGCACGCGCAGGAGCGGGCATGATCGAGATACATTTGCTGCGCTACGCCATAGCCGCCGCGGACAGCGGCAGCTTCAGCCAAGCTGCTGACCGCTTCGGCATCAAGCAGTCGACGCTCAGCAATCGCATCCGCCATCTTGAGGACCGCTTGGGGATTGCTTTGTTCCGGCGCTCAACGCGGGGCGTCGTGCCGACCGACCCAGGCGAAGGAGTTTTGCGTAGGGCGCGCAGGATCGTCGACGATATCGACGCCCTCAACCGGGACTGTGCGGCCATCGCACGTGGAACGGCGGGCACGCTGCGGTTCGGCTTCCACGGGTCCCTCGCAAGCGGCGATCTATCGGCCGTGATTCGGGACTTCCGTACGGCTTGGCCGGCCGTCGAGCTTGCAGCTCGCGAGCGCAGCCGCACCCGGCTGCTGCGCGGACTGGAACGCGACCATCTCGACTTTGCGGTGCTGAGCGGCCGCTCGCAGCGCTCGGGCATCGTCTCGCTGTCATTCTGGAGCGAGCAGGTGATGATCGGCCTCAAGAGCGAAGACCCGCTGTGCGCGCGCGATCCACTCTTTTGGACCGACCTCACGGGGATGGATTTCATCATCAGCAAGGTCGATCCCGGTCCCTTTCTCAACGACTTGGTTACATCGCGCCTGGCGAGCCCGGGCTTTGGCCCGAGCATTCGCGTCCAGGACGTGCGGCGCGAGAATCTGTTTTCCTTCGCATCCGACGGGTGCGCTATCGTCACGACGGGGGTTGCGGCAGCCATTGAGGGCGTAACGCTGCGGCCGGTGCACGATGCTTTCGGCGCGACCCATCTCGAGCAAGCAATCCATTGGCGGCGCGACAATGAGAGCGCCGCGCTTCGGCGGTTCCTCGACTTAGTGGCGCACCGCTATGCCCGTGCACTCCCCGCTCATTGAACCCGATTAAGTTCGAAGAGCCGCCGCGCGAGGGGGAAGCGCGGCGACCCTTCCCGTGCCGGCCTTCCCAAGGCGGCTCGGGACAGGCGGCGCGGATCAGCGAACGCCGGTACTCCTGGCCGTTACCTTTTTGCCGACAGAGGCGACGCGCAGGCTATCGCGCGCGCCGGACAAGGCATTCAAACTACCGCCGAACCTTCGCGAATTCCCGATCGCTGGCCATGAAATGCACGAGCATCGGCACGATCAGCTTGGCCGGTCCGCCCGAAGGCTGTCCCGTTACCGCGGCATGGGCATCCGCATAAGCCAACAGGTCGCGATACACCACCGCAGGCAGGTCGATCGTGATTTTGACTGGCTTATCGTCGGGGATCCGACCCAGCTTTAGCGTCATCGTGATCCCCCTTCTCCGGGCGCGACCACGATGTCTCGCGTGACGATCACGCGCAGCTGAAAGGCCGGCCGAATGGTGAGCGTCGGCTGGACCCCCATCTGGCGGCGCACTAAGTCCTGACCGGTGCGGCCGATGGACTCGGACGCGCCTTGGCGCAGGGCGCGAACTAGGTCATCTTCGTCGCCGCTAGCGACCTCGGTCCCGACGCTCAGCAAAGTCGAGACGAGCGCGGCGCGCAGCATCCCGCCCCAGTGCTGGTTCACGCGATCCTCCAGACCCGAATAGCCTGAGGCGTCGGCGCCGGGCAGCCGATCGAGCTGAATTGAGCGCCCGTCGGGCAGGATCAGACGGTCCCAGGCAAGCAAAACCCGATTCTGGCCGAACGAGACCTGCGAATCATATTCGCCGATCAGCCGGCTCCCCTGCGGGATCAGCAGATAACGGCCGCTGACGCTGTCATAGACATTCTGGGTCACCTGCGCCGTGATGGTCCCCGGGAGGTCGGAACGGATGCCCGTGATGAGGGCCGCCGGGATGACGCTCCCGGCCTGCACGATATAGGGCGAGCTCGGCGCTGCGACGCGGAAGTTGCTTTCGGTCGGACCATTGCCGTCAGCGCGCAGGAAGTTGCGCCTGGCCCCCTGGTCGCTCGCGGGAGCTGTCGGAGAAGCAGGCCCGGCTGCGGTGCCCGCCACCGCCGGCAGAGCGACCGATCCCGGAGCTAAGGTGGCTTCCGAAGTGGTAGCGCTTTCGCCGCCGACGAAAACCCTGCTGGTCCGGGCCGCATCGCGCTCCTGCCTGACGCGCTCGCGCGCCGTCTGGGCCGCGTTGGCGCCGTTCCCGGTAGACGCAGCAGGAGGCGGAGCGCCAATCGCTGGCGGTGTGACATCCGCGCCGCGCTGCTGCGCGGACAGGATCGGACGCCCGAGATCGCCGGGGAGCGGCGGCCCCAGCTTCGGGACTTGGGAATAGTCCTTCGGGGCGCCGGCAAGGCTGTCGGACGTTGCGCGATTGTCGGTCGCATAAAGCTCGGTCTGGCTCTTCGGCGCCGACGGCTGGAGCGCATAGATCAGCGCTTCACCGATGCCAGCGGTCGCGAGCAGCCCGACCACGGCCAATGCCTTGCGCGAAAGGCGCATGACGCGAGGCGGATCGCTGCGCAGGCGCAGATCAGGAGGTGCCATCGGAGCCGGTTCGTCAGCGGCGCTCATTTCGACTTCCCCCGGCGAGCATGATCATCGCGGTGAATTCGAACGCGCTGTTCGGACTTGCCCGCGCCCAGGCGTAGCTCGGCGCAGGCGAAAAGACGATCGACCACCAGGTAGCGGCCGCGCAGGCGGAAATTGACCAGCTCGCCCTCGCCCTTCGCGCCGACGATGAACAGCGGCGGGAGATCGCTCTGGCCGATGTTCGGCGGCAGTTCGACGAAGACCTGCTTCCCGTCGTCAAACGCGCGGAGCGGTCGCCACTCGGGATGGTCGCCTTCAATGCGATAGCCAAAGTGCAAGGCGTCGATATCGATGTGGGACACGACAGGCACCGCGACCGCAGCGACGCGATTGCGCGCGGCAAGCGCGATCAGCGCATCCTGCGGATAGGTCCAGGAGACCGAAGCCATATAGGTCTCGGGCGTAGAGCGCAGCTCGAGATGATAGGTGCGGCGATCGGTGTTGATGACGAGGTTGGTGACGAGCCCCGTCCGCGTCGGCTTGATCAGGATATGAACGCGCTGCCCGGCCCCCTTCCCGCTCACGGTATCGCCGATGATCCAGCGGACCGTGTCGCCGGCCGCGACCGGTCCCGGCCCGACGAGCTGCTCCCCTTCCTGGAGCGCGATGTCGGTTACCTGTCCGGGCGCAGCATAGAGCTGGTAGAGCGCGCCTTCCGCCCAAGGGTAAAGCTGGATCGCGTTCAGGAAACCTTCGCGCATCGGTTGCATGCGGGCCGCCGCGTTCGCGGTGCCGATCCGCGCCCTGGGATTGGCCTCTCGTGCAGCCGCCGCGGAGATCGGCTTTAGCTGTCCCGGCAGCGGCAAGGGCTCCGGAATCCGCACGATCTCGACTGGCTTCGGCGGATCGGGCGGGGGCACCGCCGCAGGCGCGGTGTCAAAGGCTGGCGGGCGCGTCTGCGCGTGCGATGCTGAGCAGGCGGCGAGCGGCGGGAGGATGAACAACAGCGGCAGTATGGGCGTGCGGTGATGGATCATTGCGAGAGCTCCTTTGACCAGTTGAGGGCGTTCACGAACAGCCCGAGAGGGTTCTTGCGCAGCGCCTCGGACGTCCGCGGCGTCTGGATCACCACCGTCGCGATTGCCGACCAGCGCTCGGTCGCGGCAAGGCTGCCGTCCTGATACCGGCGCTCGGTCCACGAGATGCGGAAGCTGTTATCGGAGGCGCGGATTACGCTGGAGACGTCGACCGCGATCTGCAACTTGCCGACCTGCCCGAAGGGGTCGTTGTTCCGAGCATAGTCGTTGAGCGCGAGCGCGCCCTTGGCAGTGGTGAAGTCGTAGGCCCGCAGCCAGCTTTCGCGCAGAATGACAGGGTCAGCGGGGATGCCGCGGACGTTCTCGATGAAGCGCGCCAGATGGTAAGCGATCTGCGGATCGCTCGGACGATAGTTGGCCGCAGCCGGCGCGATAGCCTGCGCTTCGCCAAGCTTGTCGACCTGGACGATCCACGGCGTGATCGTGCCGCGCATCGCCATGCCAATCAGCCCGGCGATGGCCAGCGCCAGCAGGGCAAGCGCCGCGAAGCAGGCAAGCCGCCAGCTGCGCGCCTGGACGCGCGACGAGCCGATACGGTCGTCCCACGCCTGACCGGCGCGTTGATAGGGGGTCTGGGGCTCTGGCGTTGCGCCATAACGCACGGTCGATCGTCGAAACATGGCAATTCACTCCTTGTCGGTCACGCTGACGGAGGCGCCAGGCCCGCGGCTGTCGCCGCCGCGCAGGGTGTGGGTCGCGACGGAAGCGCCATGGACGATCGCTTGATGGCGACGCATCGACTTGGCCCAAGCCGGCGGTTCGCTGCGCGTCGAGTTCGCCGCAGGCAGGGCTGCCAAGGAGCCGGCATCGGCCTCAAGTACAGGTGCCGCCGTCGCGCCCACCGCCTGAGGGTTTGGTATGTCGCCGCCGTCGCGCTCGACCGGACCGCCCCCGGTCTGCTGC
Source organism: Sphingomonas sp. FW306-1B-B10E (assembly GCF_058782005.1). Taxonomy (NCBI): domain Bacteria; kingdom Pseudomonadati; phylum Pseudomonadota; class Alphaproteobacteria; order Sphingomonadales; family Sphingomonadaceae; genus Sphingomonas; species Sphingomonas sp. FW306-1B-B10E. Next base: position 61,669 of record NZ_JBYSXG010000001.1, on the reverse strand, counting down.
TTTGGCACACCGCCTGAATCGCGCTCCACTGGCGCGGGTGCCGGCGCAGGCGCAGACCCTGATGAGATGCTGGCGCTTATGGGACCGCCGCTGCTGCCGCCGCCTGATCCGCTCATCCCGGCGGCGCGACGAAGCGGTGACATCGCGCTGCCGGCCGCGGTTTGGCCGACATTGCCGATGCCCGACGCGACGCCGGCGATGCCCGACTTGCCTTCGGCGCCAACGCGATATGCGCCGGCGGCAGTACTGACCGTCCGGCCGGCCCCCGCCAGCGCGCCAGCGGCACCGAGCGCGGCGCCTCCAGCGGCCGCGCCGGCCGCAATGACGCCACCGGCGGCGAGCGCGGTGCCGGCAGCCGCGCCCGCACCCAGTTGCGGGCCGCCTGAGACGATGCCGCTGGCAATGCCGGGACCGAAGATGCCGAGGCCGAGCAGGCAGAGCGCGCCGAGCACGATCGCCATCGCGTCCTCGATCGTCGGCTGCGCGTTGCCGATCGCGTTGGTGAATTCGGAAAAGAGCGTCGAGCCGATGCCGACGATCACGGCCAGTACCAGCACCTTGATGCCCGATGACACCACGTTGCCGAGTACGCGCTCGGCCATGAACGCAGTCTTCCCGAACAGGCCGAACGGGATCAGCACGAACCCGCACAGCACGGTCAGCTTGAACTCGATGAGCGTGATGAAGAGTTGCACCGCCAACACGAAAAAGGCGAGCAGCACGATTACCCAGGCGAACAGCAGGACGACGATCTGGATGAAGTTCTCGAAGAAGCTGATATAGCCCATCAGTCCGGAGATGGACTCGAGGATCGGGCGCCCAGCGTCGAGCCCGACCTGCGCGACTCGGCCCGGCTGGAGCAACTCCGCCGTCGTAAATCCCGTGCCTGACGCCTTGAGCCCGAGCCCTGCGAAGCTCTCGAAGACGATCCTCGCAAGCCTGTTCCAGTTGCCGATGATGTAGGCGAAGATGCCGACAAAAAGGGTCTTCTTGACGAGGCGGGCAATGATGTCGTCGCCTTCGCCGAAGGTCCAGAACAGCGCGGCGAGCGTCACATCGATGACGATCAGCGTCGTGGCCAGGAAGGCGACCTCGCCTTGCAGCAGGCCGAATCCGGAGTCGATATAGGAAGTGAAGACCTCGAGGAACCGGTCGACGACGCCAGTGCCGCCCATGTCATTGCTCCTGATTGAGCGCGGCGTCCTCAGGGACGGTCGCCGGTTCGGTGGTTTTGCCGAGCGCGTCGTCGACGAGCGGCTCAGCGGGGGCGGCGCCGAGGAACCGCCGGCGGTTCTCGGCCCAGGCTGCGAGGCAGCCCGGGTCCGAGCCCGCCGCCTGCCCGGCCAACTGGCAGCTCCGAAGCTTGGCCTGGAGCGGGTCTTTGGGCAGGTCGGTCGAGAGGGGCGCAGGGGACGATGCCGACTTCGGCTCGTCACGCAAGGCGAGAAGGCCGATGGCGAGGGCGACGCCAAGGCAGGCGAACGCGCCGATGCGAGCGGGAAGCCGAATGTTCATCGCCCGGACCTTCAGCGGTGGAACATCTGGACCGGGGTCGGGCGATAGCCGGTCCCGGGCGCCAGGAAGCGGCGCAGCTGCTCACGGGCCTGATCCTGCGCTGCGGCACGCTGCGAGGCTTCGAGCGCCTGCGCGCGTCCTTGCGCCGCGACCACCGCGGTAAGGTCGGCGAGCTGCCGGGCCTGGAGCGCAAGCAGCTGGTTGCTTGCCTGGGCGGCCTGTAAAGCGCCGGAGGCCGACTGGCTGGAGCCGATCAGCCGGTCCATCGCAACGCGCGAGCCTTCGATATTGCTGACCACCCCGGCCTGGACCTTGAGCGCGTCCTCGAAGCCGGCGACGGTGTCCTCCCAGCGGGCGCGGGCCTTGTCGACGAGCGCCTTGTCGGTCAAGGACATCAGCGAGCCGCGATAGCGGCTGGTGAAGGCCTGATCGATCGACTGGACCGAATAAGCGATGCGCTGCGCGTTGGACAGAAGCTGCTGGGTCGCGCGGACCTGGGACTGGAGCGCGGCGAGCGCGGAGGTCGGAAGCGATGCCAGGTTCCTGGCATCGTTGATCAGCGACTGCGCTTCATTCTGGAGCGACTTGATCTGATTGTTGATCTGCTCGAGCGTCCGCGCGGCAGTCAGTACATTCTGGGAATAGTTGGTCGGGTCGTAGACGACGCCGCCGAACTGGGCATGCGCCGGCGCCGCCATGCAGAGCAGCAAAGCCGATCCGCTCGAAAGTGCGAGGCGGCGTAGCATTGGGGTACGCATGACATTTACTCCTGGTGAGTGACGGGGAGAAGGTCGGCGGCCCAATCGAGACCGCAGGCGCGCAGCCACGCTGCGGCAAAGCCGGCACGGTCATGGGCTTCGAAAAGTTCGGCGATGCGCCGCTGGTCGGTTCGCGACGATGCCGCGGCGAAGGCGAGCGCGACCTCGCCGAGACCAAGATCGAACAGGCGGTTGCCGCGGCGCGACTGGCAGTAATAGTCGCGCTTGGGTGTCGCCCGGGCGAGTATCTCGATCTGGCGGTCGTTCAGGCCGAAGCGGCGGTAGATAGCTGCGATCTGCGGCTCGAACGCACGCTCATTGGGAAGGAAGATTCGGGTCGGACAGCTCTCGACGATCGCCGGCGCGATCGCCGAAGTCTCGATATCGGCAAGGCTCTGCGTCGCGAAGACCACGCTCGCATTCTTCTTGCGGAGTGTCTTGAGCCACTCGCGTAGCTGGGCGGCGAAAGCCGGGCTGTCTAGGACGAGCCAGCCTTCGTCGATGATGATCATCGTCGGGGCACCGGTCAGATGTGCTTCGATACGGTGGAACAGATATGACAGGACGGCAGGCGCGGCTGCACTGCCGACCAGTGCCTCGGTCTCGAATGCCTGGACGCGCGCATCCCCCAGATGCTCGGATTCGGCATCGAGCAACTGGCCATGCGGACCACCGACGCAATAGGGGCCGAGCGCCTGCTTGAGTTGTTGCGACTGGAGCAGGACCGCGAGGCCGGTCAGCGTCCGTTCGAATACCGGCGCAGATGCCAGCGAGTTGAGGGCCGCCCAGAGATGCTCCTTCGCCTGCGGATCGAGCGGTACGCCTTCGGTGGCGAGGATCGCCGCAAGCCATTCGGCCGCCCAACTGCGCTCGGCGAGGTCGTCGATCCGCGCAAGCGGCTGCAGCCGAACGCCAAGCGAGCCTTCGTCCTGCGGCGCAGCCCCAAGATCCTGCCAATCGCCGCCCATGGCTAGGGTGGCGGCGCGGATCGACCCGCCAAAGTCGAAGGCGAAAATCTGGGCCTGATCGTAGCGGCGAAACTGCATCGCCATCAGCGCGAGCAGCACCGACTTGCCGGCACCGGTGGGGCCGACGATCAGCGTGTGGCCGACATCGCCGACATGGAGCGAGAAGCGGAACGGGGTCGAGCCTTCTGTCCGCGCGAAGAACAAGGGGGGGCCATCGAAATGCTCGTCGCGCGGCGGCCCCGCCCAGACCGCCGACAGCGGCACCATATGCGCGAGGTTCAGCGTCGAGATCGGCGGCTGGCGGACGTTGGCGTAGACATGACCGGGCAGGCTCCCCAGCCACGCCTCGACGGCGTTCATCCCCTCGGCGATGACAGTGAAGTCGCGGCCCTGGATAACCTTTTCGACCAGCCGCAGTTTCTCGGCCGCAAGGCCCGGATCGCCGTCCCAGACGCTGACGGTGGCGGTCACATAGGCCTGGCCGACCATGTCGCTGCCGAGTTCCTGCAGCGCGAGGTCGGCATCCGCCGCCTTGTTCGAGGCGTCGTTGTCGACCAGCACCGACGCCTCGTTGGTCATCACCTCCTTGAGGATAGCGGCGATCGACTTGCGCTTGGCGAACCATTGCCGGCGGATGCGCGAAAGGAGCCTCGTCGCGTCGGTCTTGTCGAGCATGATCGCGCGCGTGACCCAGCGATACGGGAAGGCGAGCCGGTTGAGATCGTCGAGCAGCCCTGGAAAGGTCGCGCTCGGAAAGCCGGTGACGCTCAGCGCGCGCAGATGCTGATTGCCTAGCTTGGGCTCAAGGCCGCCGACCAGCGATTCGTCGGCCAGGATCGTGTCCAGATACATCGGGATCTCGGGCACGCCGACGCGCTGCCGCTTGGTCGAGATCGTCGAATGGAGGTAAGTCAGCGTCTCGCCGTCATCAAGCCAGTGCGCCTCGGGCAGGAAACCTTCGAGCAGCTGGAGCAACCGCGTGCTGCGGTCGACGAAGCCGGCGACCACCTCCTGCGGATCGACGCCGGCCCGCGATCGGCCCTCGTAGAGCCATTCTTCGGCGCGCGCGGCGTCCTCGGCGGGCGGCATCCATTGCAGCGTCAGGAAATAGGCGCTTTCGAAATGCGCGCCTTCCTCGGCGAACTGCTCGCGGCGCTCGCGCTCGACGAGCGCGGAAGCCGGGTCCGGAAAAGCGTCATCCGGATAGTCGAGCGCCGGCACGCGCTGCGCCTCGAAGAAGATCGCCCAACCCGAGCCCAGCCGACGCAGCGCGCTGTTGAGGCGGCCGGCGGTGGCGACCAGCTCCGACGGCGTCGCCGAATCGAGGTCGGGACCGCGGATCGCGGCGGTCCGCTGGAACGAGCCGTCCTTGTTGAGCACCACGCCGGGAGCGACCAGCGCCGCCCAGGGCAGGAAGTCCGAAAGGGTCGCACCGCGGGCGCGGTATTCGCGCAGGAACATCATGTCCGCCTCACGCGCGCAGATAAGTGGGATAGCGCATGTGACGCCGCCCGACCTCGAGGAATTGGGGATCCCGGCGCGCTGCCCAGACAGCGGCGGCGTGGCCGACGGCCCAGATGAGCAGTCCGACCAGCCACAGGCGAAGGCCGAGGCCGACGGCCCCTGCTAGCGTACCGTTGACGATCGCGACCGAACGCGGCGCACCGCCGAGCAGAATCTGTTCGGTCAGCGCGCGGTGGACAGGCGCGTAATAGCCCGGGATGGCCGCGCCGGGATCGAGCGTATCCATCAGATCAGCGCCCCGCCGCCGAAGCTAAAGAAGCTGAGGAAGAAGGAGCTGGCCGCGAACGCGATGCTCAGCCCGAACACGATCTGGATCAGGCGCCGGAAGCCGCCCGAGGTCTCGCCGAAGGCCAGGGTCAGGCCGGTCACGATGATGATTATCACCGCGATGATTTTGGCGACCGGCCCCTCGATGCTCTCCAGGATCGACTGGAGCGGGCTTTCCCAAGGCATAGAGGAGCCCGAGGCGTGCGCCGGCCAGGCCAGTATGGCCGCCACTGCGCAGGTGGTGAGTGCCGCCGCACGGGTGCGGGCGGCGGAAAGCGAGACGTTCATTCGGCTTCTCCGTCGGTGAGGAATGCAAGGCGATATTCGCCCGAGGGCTTGAGCCCCCGGACGCGGGCGAGCTCGGCAAGGCGGCGGCCGGTGCCATCGCGCACCAGCACCGCGATCAGGCCGATGGTTTCGGCGATGAGCGGGCGCGGCACGGTGGTGACGGCCTCCTGGATGAGCTGCTCGAGCCGGCGCAGCGCGCCGAGCGCGGTGCCGGCATGGATCGTTCCGATGCCCCCGGGATGACCGGTGCCCCAGGCTTTGAGAAGGTCGAGCGCTTCGGACCCACGAACTTCGCCGATCGGAATGCGGTCGGGGCGAAGCCGCAGCGACGAGCGCACCAGGTCGCAGAGCGTCGCCACGCCCTCCTTGGTCCGCATCGCGACCATGTTGGGCGCGGTGCATTGCAGTTCGCGCGTGTCCTCGATGAGCACGATGCGATCGCTGGTGCCGGAGATTTCGGCGAGCAGAGCGTTGGTCAGTGTAGTCTTGCCGGTGCCGGTGCCGCCGGCGACCAGGATATTCTCGCGCCCGGCGACTGCGGCGCGAAGGGCCGCGCACTGGCTCGGCGAAATAATCGCCGAAGCCACATACTCGTCGAGGGTGAACACGGCGACGGCAGGCTTGCGGATCGCAAAGGCCGGCGCGGTCACCACCGGCGGCAACAGCCCTTCGAAGCGCTCACCCGATTCCGGAAGCTCGGCCGAGACGCGCGGCGAGCGGCCATGGACTTCGCTGCCGACATGATGCGCGACCAGGCGAATGATGCGCTCGCCATCGGCCGCCGTCACGGTCTCGCCGGTGTTGGCGAGCCCGCTTCCCAGCCGGTCGATCCAAAGCCTCCCGTCGGGGTTGAGCATGACCTCGACGATTTCGGGATCGTCGAGCCAAGCGGCGATCGAAGAGCCGAGCGCGGTCCGCAGCATGCGAGCGCCCCGTCGCGCGGCTTCGGAACGGACTGGCGTTGCGCTCATCGATCGGCACCCTGGCTAGGCCGGCGCGATACTGCACCGGCGACAGGGCTGACTAAGAAGGCAGGAATTTTGCGCTTGGCAACAGGGACTTATCGGCGTCGCATCGTGGCGTAGAATAAGAAAGTGCCGGCGCAACGCCATGTTGGACGAGGTGCCGCGGCATGGTCGACCGGCCTCGACGGCGCCCGTCCGAGTCGTTTCGGTTATTCGACCGACGCTACTGCGGTTTCAGCCGCTCGGAGGGCGGCGTGGACAAATTGCACGGGCGGGTTAGTCGAGCGCCCATTTCGATGAAGCATCCACGGTGTCGCGCCCCATGTGGCGAATGAAGGCGTGACGAAGGCCCTGCCGTTGCTCGCGCCACTTCGTCGGGTCAGCTTTCGGATCCGTACCGTCTGCCATGAATAGCCAATCGACGAATTGATCTGCGGTGACGGGTCCATGTTCTGGAATGAAGTCGTCGACATGCGACGGACATCCATCAACGATCCATCCGCACCAACCACGCTCGACGCAAACTTCGTGCATGAGCGCGTCGTAACCGGGCCGATGTTCCATCAGCTTTAAATACCAGCACCCGCAAACACCGGTAAAGCGTGCTTCGGGCGAGCATATTGAGTTCCAGACTGGACGGTCATGATCGAGTCGAGACGGGTGGAACCTAGACATCGAGGTTGTTATTGACCGGGCGGGGCCGGGTCGCGATCTTCGGAAATCTCGTTCCGAAGCCTCGGCCCGAACTCCATCCTGCGAGTGAGCGTCTCGACAAACCGCTCCCAGCGTTCCTTGCCCATCGCCTGCGCGGCGGCGAGCGCGGCATCCGGCAGCGGCGGATTGTTGATCAGCCAGAACCGCACGAACAGCGCCAGTGTCTCATTGCCCAGCTCGACGTGCCAGAGAAGACGTTCGGCCTGCCGCGACAGGCGGTCGAGCCGGCGGCTGAGTACCGCCTCAAGATGCTCACTGCTGTCCTCGGAAAGGAAGCTCGACAATGCGGTCTCGACGATAAGCGCCTGGGCCACGCCTTTGCGGGCGGCATAGTCCGCCAGCTGCGCAGAGAGTTCGGGCGGCAGCCGGAACGTGTGCTTGATGCGAAGCGCACTCATAAATCACCTCCGTTCTTTGGATCGAGCGAAATTCGGCGCGCCGTGCCACGCAGGCGACTGTTCAAGCGTCGCGCGGCGGCCGTGTCGTCGGTTGGTGCGTCGTCGAAATCGAACTCGCCACGGCGCGGCGCGGGAGGCGTGACGGTGTCCGGCACCTCGGCCAGCTCGGTCTCGCAGCGAATTCCGCCATTGGCGCTGTCATCGGCACGCTGTGCGGCTAATTCAGTCTGCGGGTGCCCGAGACTGGACAGTGCCGTCCAGTCGCTGGGGCGTACATTCTGCTCCCTCCCCCGCGGGGGTGGATCGACAACCCGGGCGGCAAGCCGCGGGTCGCTGAAGTAGCGGACCTTGCGCGCACGTATCGGTCGGATGCCGGCCACCATGACGATCTCGTCGTCGGAGGGCAGCTGCATCACCTCGCCAGGCGTCAGCAAGGCCCGCGCGGTCTCGGTGCGCGACACCATGAGATGCCCGAGCCATGGGGACAGGCGATGCCCGGCGTAGTTCTTCATCGCGCGCATCTCGGTCGCCGTGCCGAGCGCGTCGGAGATCCGCTTGGCGGTGCGCTCGTCATTGGTCGCGAAGCTCACGCGCACATGACAATTGTCGAGGATCGCGTTGTTCGGCCCATAGGCCTTCTCGATCTGGTTCAGCGACTGGGCGATGAGAAAGGCCTTCAGCCCATAGCCGGCCATGAAGGCGAGCGCGGATTCGAAGAAGTCGAGGCGCCCGAGCGCTGGGAACTCGTCGAGCATGAGCAGGATGCGGTGCCGCCTGGTATTTGGCGTCAGCTCCTCGGTCAGCCGGCGCCCGATCTGGTTGAGCAGCAGCCGGATCAGCGGCTTGGTGCGGCTGATGTCCGACGGCGGCACCACCAAATACAGCGTCGCCGGCCGATCGCCTTCGACCAGATCCGCGATGCGCCACTCGGAGCGGCCGGTGACTTGGGCGATCACCGGGTCGCGATAAAGGCCGAGAAAGGACATCGCGGTCGACAGCACCCCCGAGCGCTCGTTCTCCGACTTGTTGAGCAATTCGCGCGCAGCCGAGGCGACTACCGGGTGCACCCCCGCCTCGCCCAAATGCGAGGTCGACATCATCGCCGCGAGCGTGGCCTCGATCGGACGCCTGGGATCGGAAAGAAAGGCGGCCACCCCGGCCAGCGTCTTGTCGGGCTCGGCATAGAGGACATGGAGGATCGCGCCGACCAGCAACGCGTGGCTGGTCTTTTCCCAGTGGTTGCGACGCTCGAGCGAGCCTTCGGGATCGACCAGCACGTCGGCGACATTCTGGACGTCGCGGACCTCGCACTCGCCCCTGCGAACCTCGAGCAACGGATTGTACGCAGCCGATCCGGGATTGGTGGGATCGAACAGTAGCACGCGTCCGACGCGGGCGCGAAACCCCGCGGTCAGCGTCCAATTCTCGCCCTTGATGTCATGGACGATCGCCGAGCCTGCCCAGGTCAACAGCGAAGGGACGACGAGGCCGACGCCCTTGCCCGAGCGTGTCGGCGCAAAGCACAGCACATGCTCGGCACCGTCGTGACGCAGATACCTGGCCCCGAGCCTGCCGAGCACGACGCCGTCCTCGCCGAGCAGCCCCGCCTCGGCGACTTCTTGGGGCGTTGCCCAGCGCGCCGAGCCATAGGTCTCGGCATGCTTGCGCTCGCGCGCCCGCCACACCGACATGGCAATCGCGACCGCGACCGAGACAATACCGCCCGAGGCCGCGATATAAGCCCCGCGCACGAACACTTCGGGCGCATAGGCGTCGTAGCTGAACCACCACCAGAAGAAGGCGGGCGGCGGATAGACCGGATAGCCTTGGACCGTGAACCAGGGCGGGCCCAGCTCGCCTTGATAGCCGAGCGCCTGTGCGGTCCATTGGGTCGCGCCCCAGACCGCGCCGACCACGATCAGCAGCACGATCGTGACCTGGCCCCAGAGGATCTTCGAGGACTGCATAGATTGTGCCCCTAGATGCCGAGCCCGCGGCTGCGGCCGATGGTCCAGTCGATTCCCCCGCCGGCGGTCATCGCCCCGGTCACGGTCTGTCCTAGCTGACGGTCTAGCGCGGGGCGCCAGGGGACGAGCTGGAAGCCGAGCCCGTCGTCGACCATCGCGAAGCGGCCCGAAGCGAGCGTCACCCGCTCGCGATAGGTGCCGGCGACCGTCGCGCCTGGTGCTGGCTGATAAGGGGTAAGGCCGGTGCGCGCGGCGATCCGGGCGCTCGCCTCGCTCACATCGGCGGCGCGGAGTGTCTCGATCAGGTTCGGCGCGAGCGCCGCGCGGCCGCTCCGCCGGCTCGCGAGCCCCTCGGCAATCAGATGTTCCTCGCGCGCCGCCATCGCCGCGCGAACTTCGGCGCCGAACCCCTGGGACGCGAGTGCGAAGTCCCCGGCGAGCAGCTGGCGATCGAGCCAGGTCGCGCCGCGCGCGGTGACCTGCCGGTCGAGCGGCAGGTCGCTCCGTACCGCGAGCGCCTGGCGCTGGGCGCCGCCGCGGTCCTGCCAGCCGCGCAGCTCGACGATCGCGCCGGGCGCGGCATCGCCGGTGAGTTCCAGATCGTTGAAGCGAAGATGGTGGTACCGGCCATCGATGCCGTCGACGATCGCATAGGTGGTGCCGGTCAGCTCGTCGTGAAGGCCGCGCGCGACCAGCCGCCCCATGACCGGCTCCGGTGCGGAAGGCGAATGGATCGCGAGGCTGTTCTCACGGATCGCATATCCGGCGCCCTGCATCGCGCGGTGCATCGTCTTGATGATGTCGCCGCGGTCGCCGAGTTCGCGAAGCCGTGTCTCGAAGTCGGGCTTGAGCGTCCAGCGCGCCGGACCCGCGGGGGTGGCCATGCCCAGCCGCTCGAGCTTCCGGGCGCGCCCCGCCAGGAGCAGCGTGCGGCGGTCGGGCGTCGTGCCGGGATCGTGACGCAGATCGACCGCGCCGTCCTCGCCGGCACGCGCGCGCAGGCCGCGATCGAGGCTGGTCCAACGGTCGGCCTCGACTTCGCGGCCGAGCGCCTGGCCGATCTCGCGCTCGCTGCGGGGACCCAGCTCGAGAGTCGCCCGCGCCTCGGCGCGGTCGCGTAGCCCCTGCGAGATATAGCCGCGGTCGATGATGAGATCGGCACCATCCTCGGCGGCCCCACGCACCAGGATATGGACGTGCGGATTGTCGGTATTCCAGTGGTCGACCGCGACCCAGTCGAGCCGCGTGCCAAGATCCCGGGCCATGTCGCCCATCAGCTCGCGGGTGAAGGTTCTGAGATTGGCGAGCTCGCTTGCGTCCTCTGGCGAAACGATGAAGCGGAAATGATGGCGATCGTCGGTGCAGCGCCCAGCAAAAGCGTCCCCGCTTGCGTGGTCGAACTGCGCATCGAACATCGAGGCGTCGCGCCCGTCGCGAGTCACGCCGTCACGCTCGAGATAGGCGATGTGCCGTGCGAGCGGCGCCGACCGGAAGCGTGGCCCAGAATGGCGGACGATCCGCGCCTTGACGATGACCCGGCGCGACGCCGCCGATCTCCCGTGCAAAAGTGCCACCCCGCGTCCTCGCCCCAGGCGTCCGGTACCGCCTCCGCGCCGGGCGCCCCGCCGCGCGAAGCCGACCCGGCCCGCCGCGCGCTTGACCTGCGCGGCGAGGCTGAGCGGCTTGACGCTCCCGGAACCTCGGCTTCGTCCCTTTCCGGGCCTGACGCGGATCTCGTCCTCGCCCGCGGTCACGCGCGTGCTCCCGGCGACGCTGCCAGCGCTCCAGATACTGAACTTGCAGGATAAATTCGGGCGGGCGACGGCAGGCTACGGAGGGAGACGGCGCAAATAAAATAAGCAGAACAACCAGTTGCGTCCGCCCCGACGGCCGCGCTTTTATCTCGCCATCCCCCACCACCTTCCTTCCCCACTCCCGACAGCCTGCTTTCCGCCACGGCTTCACTGCAGCAACCGGGCATCCGAGAAAGTCCGAAATGCGTCATTTCGGCGCGCCCGTCCGAGGGACGAATAGGCTGTCGCGCGGAGGTTCGGACGGCCGCAAGTCGGGCTTGTTTTGCGGTTTGGAAGCGCGGGAAACGCGCAGCTGGGATGGGTCCTCACCGGACTTTTCCGATGCGCGAACGAACAGCTCGCCACGCCGCCAAGCATCGGGATCGGGCAAGGCTCGGGCCGGCACCAGGGTGCCGCCGCCCATCATCCGCCCCGACAATCGGGCGACATAGGCGATGGTCTCGGGAGGCAAAGGACGCCCGGCGAGATTGGCTTCGTAGCGCCCCGGACCGGCATTATAGGCGGCGAGGAAACCGGGGTCGCCGTAGCGATCGAGCAGCTCGCGAAGATAAGCGGTGCCCGCGAGGATGTTGTCGCACGGGTCGAAAGGATCGATCCCGAGGGCGTAGCGGCGGCGCAGCTCGGCCCAGGTTGCGGGCATCAACTGCATCAGCCCCATCGCGCCCTTGGGCGACACGGCATAGACCGCGCCGCCGCTCTCCACCGCGATCAACGAGCGAATTAGCGTATCCGGAATCGCGAAGCGGTCCGCGGCGCGAGCGATCGGCGCATCGAGCCCTGTCGAAGATGCGCATGCTGCGACCGGGCCGGCATGCGCGCTCGCCAGAGCCGAGCCGAGGCATGCCGGCACCAGCGCCAAGACCCGCAATGGCCTGGCAAGGCGATGGCCGATCGCACGCATTCTATTGCTGCTCGGTCTCGCGGCGGCGCTGGTTGCGCTGCCAGAAGAGCAGATGCGGCTGGCCCTCGCTGATCGGCCGGAAGAGGTTGGCACGTATTGGCCGCGGGAATTGCGGGTCGTCGACGACGACCGCGAGATAGGCGCCGGCGCGTTCGCCGGTGCGCTTCCACGCAGCCCCGATCTCGGGTCCGTCGGCGTATTCGCCGGCATGGACGCGGTAGTCGGGAGCGTTCCGGATATCGCTCCTCGTTGCGGGAACAATCGCCACCGCCGCCCGCAGTCCGAGCATCTCGAGGCGGCCGACATAGCCGTCACCCTGCTCGCGAAATTCTCCGATCCTGATCATTTCAACGCTCCTTGGTCTTCGCTTGGGAAGGATTTCACGGCGCGCGGCGGCGCTCGGCGGGGCGGTCTCGCCGCTACCGGCAAGCCAGAGGGGGGAGAGCACCGCGACGATTCGACGCGCCGGCACCGGCCCGAAATAGCGCCCGTCGAAGCTGGCGGCCGACGCCGGATTGAGCAGGAAAACCTCGCCGGTGCCGAGGGTGCGACACCTGCTCCAGGATGGAAGCGGACGCCCGGCGCGGTCGCGCTCGCGCGCCTCCGCGACGCGCTTGCCGTCGATCGAAATGGCCAGGCCGACACGGCAGACGCGCTGCCCGGCGACCGCCGCGACATGCTTCAGCATCGGCGCGCGCAGCGGCAGATAGCCGCGCTCCGCCATCAGTCGGGCGACCGGCGCCGGCGCATGCGCCGCGACCAGATCGCCCACCTTCGCAGCTGTTGCGGGCCGCGCCGAATAGAGGCCGACGGGCACGCTGGCGCTGGCGTTCCAGATCAGCCGCGGCACCGGGCGGACAAAGGCCGGGATCATCACCGCGCCGATCGCGAGATAGCCGGTGAGCAGGATGCCCAAGCGAGTCATGCGCCGATCTCACGGCGCAGCAGCCAGGCGCGATGCCGCGCCGGCGAATAGGCCCGCGGCGCGAAGCCGGCGACCAGCCGGTTATGCGCATGGCGCCAGTAATCGGGCGCGACCGCGCTCGGATCCACGCCCATATCCTCGACGGCGTCGATCAGCGCGAGCGCCCGGCGGACTTTGGGCCAGCCGCCCAGATGCAGCAGCAGTTCGCCGCCGGGCGCGACGCAGGCAAGCGTCGTAAAGGCTTCACCGGGCGGGACGGCGCGAACGATAGCGAGGCGGGAAAGGACGGTGCCATAGTCGTTCGACGCCCAGCGGACGAAGGCGAACACGCTGCCGGCGGCGAACGAGAGCAGGCGCCGCCGCCGATCGAGGACCTGGTCGAGTAGCGGCGCGCCGAAGCGAATCCAGCGCTCGGTCGCCTGCTCTACCCAGGTCAGCTCGACCGTGGTTATCCCCGCCAGGGGAGAGGCTTGTCCACCTGCGGGGACAAGCGCGCCGGTCCCGGAGGAGGCGACCAGATCGCTCATCGCCGCACCGCGCCCTTGCGGTCGAGGATGCTCGGATCGATGCGCTTGGCGGGGTGAACGATGCCGGTGCCGCTGTCCGAAGTCGAGCGGCGGACGCCCTGGTCGGCCCAGCGGATCAGGTCGTCGACCGAATAGACGATGCGTCCGCCGAGCTTGCGGTAGACCGGGCCGGTTCCGTAGCAGCGGTGCTTCTCGAGCGTGCGGGCGGACAGGCCCAGAAGCAGCGCGGCATCGGGCGTCCTGAGCAGCCGCTGCGTCGTCTCACCTGTCATCCAAGCCTCCGCGTTGGCCCGGTAAGTTCCTCGGGCTCGTTCCAATCACCGGCATTCAATGGCGGCGGATGGCGAGGCTGAGGGAGCGGGCGAAAGCGCACCCCAGCTAATGTCGCCCCGAGGCGGTGAACAGCCCGCGATAGCCGCGCGCGGCGAGCGCGCGCGCCTCAGCGACGAGCCGCTGGACGCGGCGGCGCTCGCTCATTGCCTTCCACGGTACGGCGTCGGTTCCGGCGAGCCAGGGATAGACGAGTCTCGTGCCGATCTCGCGATTGCTGGCGCCCGCCAGGGCGGCGTCGAGCACGCGCAGGAGCAGCGCCAGGCGCTGGCGCTGCAAGGCGCTCGGGCGCAAGACGGCCAGCGGCTCAGCGACGCTCAGCCCCGCGAACATGCGCCGGGCCGCGTCGCAGGCGGCGGCGCACAGCGCGTCGCCGTGCGGCGGCAGCAGGACGGCCAGCGGCGCATCGCGAGCGGCGGCCATGACCTGAAAGCGGTGCCTGGCGTCGGCGATGTCGAAGACGAGGTGACGCAAATTGGCGAGGCTAAAGTCCACGACCGGAGCGACGTCCGGCAGCGCCGCCGCGCCGCCCAGGCCGCGCGGCGCGGCTACCAGCGAGACGATCGGCGAGGCGCAGTCGGCGCGCCAGATCGCGGGCTCGGCACGCACCGGGCGGTCGGGATCGAACAGGCGCACCAGCCCCCAGCGCGACGCTTCAAGCAACGCCGCCTCACTGGTCAAGCTCCCTCCGCGAGCCCGCCAGGCCGCGCGATATGCCGGATTTCGCCGCAGGAATTCCTGCGCGAAATCGGCGCGGTCGTGCTTCGCTAGCCATTGGGGCTGGGCCAATAAGGGCGAGCGAATGGCGACGGCGAAGCGCTCCGGCCGGGACTATTCCCGCCGGAAAGGCTCGCCATTCGCCGCCCGCTTTCGAACGCCCCGTGACGGTCCAGCCCTGTCCCCGCGCGCGGCCAGCCTCCCATAGCCCCGAGCCAAACCAGACACGCGAAAGGCGCCCCCCCGTCGCCGGCGGGGCGCCTTGGCCTCGTGTCAGTCGTTGCCGGAGCGCCGCGGGCGCGACCAGATCAGGCTGTAGGTCTCGCCGCCCTCGTCGTCGAACAGGTTCGCGAAGATGGGCTGGGTGAAACTCGGATCGTCGAGCTTGACCGAGAGATAGTCGCGCTGCTCCGCCGAGGTCTTGGACCAGGCGGCGCCGATCTCCGCGCGGCCGACATAGACCCGGTGGGTCGGTGCGTTGTCGTTCGGGCGGTTGTCTTCTGGAACGATCCGGACGCCCTTGGCCTGGACGCTGAGGGTCACGATCGAGCCCTGATATTCCTCGCCGACCTTCTTGAAGCTGCCGATGTTCGCCATGTCACTTACTCCGTTTTCGAGGACCGCCCCATGCGGCCTCGATGGCGTCAGAAGGACGGGTGCGAATGACGCCGCAGCTCTGCCCGCAGCAAAGCGGAGGACTGCCCAAACGGGCTTTCTTGCCTCGCGAGGAATGGGCGTGTCCGGGGTCCCCGCGCGCTCGCGCGTGGGGGTGGAAGCCCAGGGGAAGAAAGTCTGCTTGGGCAGTTGCGGCCAGTCAGTCGAGGCGAAGCCGGTATCCGGCCACACCGCCATCAACGAGGCCTCAGGGGCGGCCGGGAAGCGCGAGATGATGATGGTGAACGATCCCGCGCATCATTCAATCGGCGTGGCAGGTTGCGACCAGACCCGTGAACCAGGCAGAATCCGGACCCGACCGGCCGACCGCACCCCGAAACGCACGCCCCTGTCTGCCTCTCGGCCGCGCGCATAGGTGTGCCGTAGCCAAGCTCGCCGCGCAGCCTAGCATTCGATCGTCAGCCGGCCACCGTGCACCGCTCGACATCGCACTGATCAGAGGCGGGGCAGGGACTCAGGACGCTGGCTGCCCCAGGTATGCAATGCCTCGACGCGAGGCTTAGGCGCCCGCGAACGGCGGGTGCCGATCGCAAATCAGCACAAGGCGACCAGTCAGGTTGGACTCAGCCTTTCAATGTTCTATATTCGTTCCATCGAATCACAGACAGGACATGAACGTGGCTGGCATGAACAAGGCAGCGGAAGGCAATCGCGCACTGAGCGAGAGCCAGGCGGAATATTCGAAGCGGCTGTTCGATGCCGTGCTCGAAACGGTGATCGGCCTCAATGCGGTGCCCGGCACCGAGGGCGGCTATGTGAGCCCGGATATCGTGCGGATCGCGCTCATTGACGTGATGGTCGCAGTCGATTTCAATTGCGGTCTGGGGCGGGTGCCGAGCGAGCGCCGCGAGACCGGCGAATATATCGGCAAGCGCTACGCCAAGCTGCTCAAGGACTTCGTCGACACTCCGGAATGCGCATGGACGCCGGCGATGCAGGTCAGCCGCGAAGGCGCGCTAAACTAGGTCGTGAACTCATGATGACCGAGATCGGGTGTTAAAGCGGACGCGAGCTATCTGTGACGCGGGACAAGACGAAGTCAGCACGGGCAGCGACAGTGTCGCGAGGTAGTTCGATTGGCGCGTATCCAGCGTGCAGATAGGCCGCCTTCATACGATGGTAGTCGCTCAGGGCTTTTTCGAAGCCGTGGCGCCTATCTTCGTTGACTTCGTAAATCTCAGGCCAAGGCGCAGCGAAAAAGACACGATCATAACGGTAGCGGGTAACTTCCGAGGGGATTGGACCACCTCGCGAGACTATTATCACCCCTGCGTCGACAACGCCGCGATCGAAAAAGGTAAGCCCTCGCGCCGCTTCGTGATCCGCTACGGACATGGCCATCACGCGCCGGCCAAACGCCAGTGCATCGACTGACGGGAGCGCACGTCCATCGCCTTGCTGCTCCTCACGCAGGATCCGTAGCGCCGCTTCAGCGACCACGGGATGGCCACGTCCTGCAAGCTCGGAAAGCAGGGTCGATTTGCCTCCTCCCGAGCACCCCGAAAGCATCACAAGCACCACTTCATCCCTTTCGATCCGCATGATCGAGATGCCGATCTAACCCACCACTCGCGATGTGTTAATGTCCGGAACGGGGCGACAGCCGACAGGCAGATTTTTTGAGTCTGCGGCCTGGCCCGGAAGCCTCCGCCCTCAGCGGACGAAGGGATCAAATTCGCGGACGATCAGCAACGGATCTCCGTCGAACTCGCGCTCTTCGGCGACGCCGAAATTGCTGCCTTCGATCCGGAACACGACCATGACGGTCATGAGCGTTCGCGAGAGGTTCCAGGCGTTCCTTTGTGCGAGGTTGAGCGGCATGTCCGAGCTCCTGTCCGGGAGCGAGGACCGCCCCCGCTCGACAGGCGCCCGAAGTGCCCGGCGCACGGCCGCAATCACCGCGGAGGCGCAGCCGCAGCGGCCGCATGCGAGGCATAGCGGACCCTTTACGGGTTGATGGCGTTAGGCCGTGGGCCGGGCCAAGGAAGTGCCTCCAGGAGCGGGGGCGGTCCCCGCGAGCAGGAGCCGACCGCGCGCCGGTCTAGCACAGGTCAGTGTACGGACGATCCTCGCGGCTTTATCAAAGATCGGGCAGGACCTGGTCCGCACGGCCCCAGCCGAGCAGCGCTCTCGATCCGGCACGGCGCACCAGTTCGGCCGCATCGCCGACGTGCCAGCGGGCGGGTGTCGCGATCGTCTCCATTTCCTTCCACGTGATCGGCGCCGCGACCGGCGCGCCCGAGCGCGCCCGCACCGAATAGGGCATCACGGCCGTCGCGCCGCGCTGGTTGCGCAGATAGTCGACGAAGATGCGCCCCTTGCGCTGCGCCTTGGGCAAGGCGGCGGTGAAATTGGCGGGATCGGCCTGGGCGACCGCCTGCGCCAGCCGATGTGCGAAGTCCTTCACCTCGGGCCATTCGGCCTTCGGTACCAACGGCGCGATGACATGTATCCCCTTGCCGCCGGTGACCATCGGGAAGGTCTCTAGGCCGATCGACTTGAGGATGTCGCGGAAGTGGAAAGCCGCGCGCCGCACGGCCTCGAAGTCGAGGCCTTCATCGGGATCGAGGTCGAACACCAGCCGGTCGGCCTTCTCGACATCCTCGATCCTGGCGCCCCAGCCATGAAACTCGATCGTGCCCATCTGCACGCAGGTCATCAGCCCGTCGGCGGTGTCGATATACAGGTACGGCTCTTCATGGCCGTCCTTCTCCATGATGCCGACATGCTTCACCGCGTCGCCGAAGCTCCCGGCGTCATGCTTCTGGAAGAAGCATTTCTTGGCGCGGCCCTGCGGGCACCGTACGAGGCTGATCGGGCGGCTGCCAATCCAGGGCAGCATGATCCCGGCGACCGCCGCATAATGGTCGGCAAGCTGCCCTTTGGTGATGCCGCTGTCGGGATCGATGATGCGCTCGGGGTTGCTGATCTTGACGGTGCTGACCGCCGGCGCCGCGATGTCCGCGACCGGAATTTCGGTCTCGAGCACGATCGCCTCGGGCTTCTTGTCGGCGCGCAGCCCCAGATAGCTGGGGTGCCGCAACGTGCCCTCGTTGGTCATCTCGGTATAGGCGATCTCGGCGACGAGACGCGGCTCCAGCCAATGCGCACCGCGCACTTCGGCGCGCGGTGCCTTGACAGTCGGCGCCTCCTGCTCGAGCGGCTGCATCGTCTCCATCAGCCGGAAGATCTCGTCGTTGGAAAAGCCGGTCCCGACCTTGCCGGCGTAGCGCAGCACGCCGTCCTCGTGGACGCCGAGGATCAGGGACCGAAAGGCGCGCGACTTGTCGGACGGCGTCCAGCCGACGACTACGAACTCCTGCCGCTTGATGCATTTGGTCTTGAGCCAGCCGCCCGATCGCGAGCCGATATAGCGCCCCGTCGCCAGCTTGGAGATCACGCCTTCCAGGCCGGCCGAGCAGAAGCTGGCGAGCAGTCTCTCGCCACTGCCGACGATGTGATCGGAGAAGCGCAGACGATCATTCCGCTCGGGGAGGATCGCGCGCAGCCTGGACTTGCGCTCGACCAGCGGCAGCGAGGTCAAATCCTCGCCATCGAGCTCCAGTAGGTCGAAGGCGTAGAAATCGATCGTTGCCGGCGCACCCTTCAAGGCGCCCTGCAGCGCCTGGAAGCTCGACCGCCCGTTCGCGTCGAGCACGACCGCCTCGCCGTCGATCAGCGCCGAGCGAACCTTCAGCCTGGCGGCCTCCGCTACAATTCCAGAAAATCGATCGGACCAGTCGAGGCCGGATCGTGTGTAGGCGCGGGCCTCGCCGCCACCGACTGCGGTCAGCGTGCGATAGCCGTCATATTTCATCTCGTGCAGCCAGCGGTCGCCTGCCGGTACGGTGTCGACGAGCTGGGCCAGCTGCACCGGGCGGAATGGCGGCGGCTTCAGCGCCGCCCCCCCCATGCGCGCAGCCAGCCGTCGCGCAGTCGTCGTCTTCGTCGCTATAGTCGCCCGGGTCATCGGAACACCTCCGACACTCAGACTCGATTCGACGTGGAGTCGTTCCACGCAGCCAATGGCGCGAGAACAAGCCGTCAGGCGACCGCAAAGTGGCTCTCTCGCGAGAGGCCGGCGGCAGCGCGGCGTGCGCGCGGGCCTGTGGGCCAGCCGCCGCGCTGCCCTCCGGCCGCGCGAGTGTGCCATGCGGAAGCAAGAGGCGCGCGAACCCTGGCGGCACCGCAGGTGCCCGCCAGCGTGCGCTCCGCTGAACCCCGCATTCCAACCTGGGCCTGCTTCTGATCAAGGTAGGAACGTCGACGGTAATGACGTCGGCTTCTGGGCGATTTGCCGTCTGTCGCGTATGAGCAGGCTGTGGAAAGCGGAGCTTGTTCGGCTTTCTGCTGCAGCCGCAAATAGCCATGAACGGAGGCTCAATGCGCACCTTGCGCTGCTCGAAAGCGGACGCCCGTTAATCAACTAACCACCGGAGCCTGAGCGCCGCCTGTGTGTAGGTCTCCACGACGTTCTGCGACGTGCGTTTAAGCAGCGGTGGTCGGATCAACGAACAGCCGCGCTCGTTGGGAGCCTCACAGTCACAAGGCCGGCACGGCATGAACAATATTGAGCGCGGCACTGGACGCACGCTGCTTCTGATCCACGGCCTGGGCGGGAGTTGGCGATCCTGGAGTACCATCTTGGACGCGCTCAGCGCCTCGCGAAGGGTTATCGCGATCGACCTTCCCGGCCATGGTGCCACGCCCGCAGAGCCCGACAGCGGTACGTTCGACGGTCTGGTGGGCAGCGTCGAGCGGTACATCGCGGAGGCAGGCCTGACCGGCATTGATGCCGTCGGAAGCTCCATGGGGGCGCGAATCGTGCTCGAGCTCGCACGGCGCGGGGTCGTCGGCAACGTGGTCGCGCTCGATCCCGGCGGCTTTTGGCGCGGTTGGGAGCGGACCTTCTTCAGAATCACCATCGGCGCTTCCGGTCGCCTGTTGCGCGCCATTCGCGCGCACTTACCCGCATTGAGCCGAAACGCCGCGTCGCGCACGGCGCTGCTCGCGCAGCTCTCCGCGCGTCCTTGGGCGCTTGATGGTCAGGTCGTCGCCACCGAGCTGGAGGGTCTCAGCAAGACGCTGACGTTCGACGCGCTGGTCCATGACCTTGCTACGGGGCCTGAACAGGCCGGACCCGCGGCCGCCGGTACTGGTCGGGTCCTCATCGGGTGGGGTCGGCACGACCGGCTTTGCCTACCGAGGCAGGCTGCGCGCGCGCAAGCAGCCTTTCCCGCCGCCCGGCTCCACTGGTTCGAAGGCAGCGGCCACTTTCCGATGTGGGACATGCCGGCGGAGACGGTCGCGGTTATTCTCGACGCCACTCAGTGAAGCCTCCGGACGTCGGGCGACTTGAGGTGAGCGAGAGTGACAGCCTAAAGCCAGAAGCGTCACTAACCGCCCTCCCCTTCCCCGATTCCGGCAAACCATTCATATTTGGAAATCGCGCTCGCGAGCCTTGGCCGCTCCTGACGCTAAACGGCGACATCTGGGACGAAGCCGCCGTCTCGAAGACCCTTCGAGTAACATCTTTGGCGGATACGCTTTGCGCCCTGTCCAGGGACGGTCTTCGACTGCTCTGCCAACCAATGCCCTTCGATCGCGCTGCCCCTGGCGATGGTCCATTCATCAGGAGCGAGCCATTCTTCCATATGTCGACTGGAAGGCGAGTTTCAGCCGGCGGTTAGCCCCCGAAGGGGCGCCTGCCGGACGAGACGAGAACGCGACTGCCACGTCGCCTCGCTCCCAAGCTCTGCCTTCCGCTCATCAAAGGCGGGCGGGGGATTGCCGTGGGCACCGATTCGTTGCTTTGGAGTTATGAGAAAGACAGCCGGCGCAGATCGACGGCCAATTCTCCGGGAGAGCGGTTCATGCCTGTCCGTGTCAACGGTGTTGAAACGCCGCTCCCGCAAGACCCCCGTGTCTCGCTGCTCGACCTGCTTCGCGAACATGCTGGCCTTAGCGGCACTAAGAAAGGGTGCAACCAGGGCGCATGTGGCGCATGCACCGTGCTGGTAGATGGCGAGCGCATCCTCTCCTGCCTTGCGCTCGCGGTGCAATATGAAGGGCGTGAGGTCACGACGATCGAAGGCCTTGGGACGCCGGAAGACCTGCATCCGCTCCAGCAGGCGTTCGTACTGCATGACGGATTCCAGTGCGGCTATTGCACGCCGGGACAAATCTGCTCTGCGATAGGCATGGTCGAGGAACTCAAGCGCGGCGTGCCGAGCCACGTCACCGCCGATATCGCCGCCGATCAGATCGCGCTCAGCCCTGACGAGTTGCGCGAGCGGATGAGCGGCAATCTGTGCCGCTGCGGTTCGCATAACGGCATCGTCGCGGCGATCGCCGAGACCTTTGCGGAGGCGGCCGAATGAACCCCTTCCACTATGCCCGCGCTGCCGATGCCGGTGAGGCGCTGCGCCATATCGGCGTTTCCGACGCCAAATATCTGGGCGGCGGCACCAATCTGGTCGACCTGATGCGCGAGACGATCGAGCGCCCCGCGGCGCTGGTCGACGTCACCGAGCTCGACCGTTCGATCGTGGAGACGCCCGAGGGCGGGCTGCGGATCGGTGCGGCGACGCGCAACACCGCCCTCGCCGAGCATCGGCTGGTTCGCACCCGCTATCCGATGCTGTCCCGCGCGATCGTCGCGGGCGCCAGCGCGCAGATCCGCAACATGGCGACAGTTGGCGGCAATCTGCTTCAGCGCACGCGCTGCGCCTATTTCTATGACAACCAGGGGTCGCGCTGCAACAAGCGCAGCCCCGGCCAGGGGTGCGATGCGATCGGGGGATTCAACCGCAACCATGCGATTTTCGGCGCTTCCGACGCCTGCATCGCGGTGCACCCCTCGGACATGTGCGTCGCGCTCGCGGCGCTGGACGCGACGGTGCACCTCGAAAGCCGCAATGGTCCGCGCAGCCTGCCGTTCGCCGAACTGCACCGTTTACCCGGCGACCGGCCTGATATGGAGACGCTTCTCGAACCCGGCGAGCTGATCACCGCGATCGAACTGCCGCCGCTGCCGATCGCCGCGCGTTCCGGCTACCGGAAAGTGCGCGATCGTTCGAGCTATGCCTTCGCGCTGGTTTCGGTCGCAGCGGCGCTCGAAGTTGCGGACGGCAGGATCGAAGACGTGCGGCTGGCCCTAGGCGGCGTCGCGCACAAGCCATGGCGCGCCCAACGCGCCGAAGCGACGCTGCTCGGCCAGCCGGCGGGCGAAGCGGCCTTCCGCGCCGCCGCCGATGCCGAGTTGGAAGTGGCGCGGCCGCAAAAGGACAATGGCTTCAAGATCGAGCTGGCGCGGCGGACGATCGTCGCGATGCTCGGGCAGCTCGCGGGAGAGGCGGCATGAGCATTGTCGAGGACGCCAAGACGCTCGCCCAAGGGCTGATGCAGGGGGCCATGGCCCGCGCGGTGGCGCTCGCTCCCGATAGCTGGATGCCCGGCGGCACCCCCGACCCGCTGATCGAGCGGAAGCACGGCCATGTCGGCAAGCCGGTGTCGCGGATCGATGGGCCCAAAAAGGTCTCGGGCGCCGCGCCGTTCGCGGCGGAATTCCCGATCGAGGACATGGTCTATGCCGCGGTCGCCTATAGCAGCATCGCCAAGGGCCGAGTCACCGACATCGACGTGCGCGCGGCCGAGGCAGCGCCGGGCGTGGTGCTGGTGATGACGCACTATAACGCGCCGCGGCTCAAGCCCGCGCCGCTGTTCATGAGCGACCCCAAGGCCGCGGCGGGGGATAGCGTGCCGGTGTTGCAGAACGACCGCATCCACTGGAACGGCCAGCCGATCGCGGTGGTGCTCGCCGAAACGCAGGAACAGGCGGATTACGCCAAGTCGCTGATCGTGGCACGCTATGCGGCCGAGGAAGCGGCCACCGATTTCGAAACGCTCCGCGCCGGGCCGACCAGCCCTTCGCAGTTCATGGGCGGGCCGATGCACAACGAGATCGGCGACGCGAAGGCGGCGCTGGCGGCGGCGCCCGTCGCGATCGATTCGAGCTACGGCACCCCGCGGCACAACCACAACCCGATCGAGCTCCACGCGGTGACGCTGGCCTGGCAGGGCGACACGCTGCGCATTCACGACGCGCAGCAGGCGGTGGCGCATTCGGCCTGGACGCTGGCGCAGGTGTTCGAGATCCCGACCGCGAATGTCGTGATCACCTCGCCCTATGTCGGCGGCGGTTTCGGCAGCAAGACGCTGTGGCAGCATCAGATCCTCGCTGCCGCGGCGGCGCGAATGGCCGGGCGGCCGGTGCGGCTGATGCTCAGCCGCGAGGGCGTGTACCAGGTGGTGGGCGGACGATCGCCGACACGGCAGCGCGTGGCGCTGGGCGCACGCGCCGACGGCACGCTGACCGCGCTGATCCATGAAGGCGTCACCGCCAAGACGGCGCACAATGTGATGCCCGAGCCGTTCATCCTGCCGACGCGCAGCGCCTATGCCACCGAGAATCTGTGGCTCGACGTCCAGCATGTCGAACTCGACATGGTCAGCAACACCTTCATGCGCGCTCCCGGCGAGGCCGTGGGCACCTTCGCGCTCGAATGTGCGATCGACGAGCTCGCCGAGAAGCTCGGGATCGATCCGATCGAGTTGCGGCTGCGCAACGAGCCCGACAAGGATCCGATCTCGGGCCTACCCTTCTCCGCGCGACATATCGACGCGGCGTGGCAGATGGGTGCGGACCGGTTCGGGTGGAGCCAGCGAAATCCGGTGCCCGGCAGCGTACGCGACGGCGAATGGCTGGTCGGAACGGGCTGCGCGACGGGCACCTATCCCTATTACCGCATGCCGGGTGGCGCAGCGCGGCTTACGCTGGCGCACGACGGCAGCGTCACGGTCGACGTTGCCGCGCACGAAATGGGAATGGGAACCTCGACCGCACAGACACAAGTAATCGCCGATCGGCTTGGGCTCGAGCTCGATCAGGTGCAGTTCAACTATGGCGATTCGACGCTGCCCGGGCTGGTGCTTGCCGGCGGATCGCAGCAGACCGCGTCGATCGGCGCGGCGGTGATCGCGGCGTACAACAAGCTGGTCGCCGAATTGTTGAGCCTGGCGGGCAATGATTCGCCGCTCGCGGGATTGAAGTCCGACGAGATCGGCAGCCGCGACGGAGGGCTGTGCAAGCTCGACGATCCTAATCGCTGGGAGAGCTATGCGTCGATCCTCGGCCGGGCGCAGCGCGAGACCATTGTGGTCGAGGCGCAGCCGCCGCAGCCGCTCGAGACGATGCACTGGTCGATGCACAGCCACGCCGCGATGTTCTGCGAGGTGCGGGTCAACGCGATCACCGGCGAACCGCGCGTGTCGCGCTTTCTAGGGTCGTTCGATTGCGGACGCATCCTCAACCCCAAGACTGCAGCGAGCCAATTCCGCGGGGGGATCATCATGGGGTTGGGTCTCGCGCTGATGGAGGAGACCCAGTTCGATCCGCGCAATGGCCGGGTGATGAACCCCAGCCTCGCCGAATATCATGTGCCTGTCCACATGGATGTGCCCGAGATCGACGTAATCTGGACCGATCTTCCCGATCCGCACACGCCGATGGGCGCACGCGGAGTGGGCGAGATCGGCATCACCGGCACCGCTGCGGCGGTGGCCAACGCGATCTACAACGCGACCGGCAAGCGCGTGCGCGAACTTCCGATCACGCTCGACAAGCTCCTCTAATCAACCCCGCGCCTATGGGTAGCCTGTCCGATATCTCGAGGCATAGAGACTTACAAGCGGCCGCTCAGACCGCCCATTCCGCTTCTCAACTGCAGACGCTCGTTCATGCCCGGGCCACGACCGCTTTAGGCGGGCCAGATCGGTCGCCGGCATGTCTCAAACCGGGTGGATTGCGGACCGGCAGCTTAGCGGCCGCCGCCGAGGCTCTCTGCCGCCTTGGTCGAACCGATACGATTGGAATTAACGAACGATGTTCTTCGCTCGAACCCGCAGCAGTGGTTCGATCAATACGGTCATAGTTCCATCTCCGAGATACCGCTTCTCGTGTCGCGTGGTACTCACCCGACCATAGAAGTCGACAGTGAGTGTCCCCCACACCGGCTCGGGCTTGTTCCAACGAGCTACCTTCCGAGCCCGGGCGCCGAGTTGCGAACAAGCCTGTCCCAAACACTCGATCGAGGCACCATCCTCGAGACGAACAGCTTGCGCCCCGACGACACGACACTGCTCGAACCGGCTGTTCTCGAAATTCGTGAACCACTCACAACTGAGATGCTGCCTCGGTCCAAAGCTCGTGCCCTTGAAGGTTAAGCCCTGATCTCCGGCAGGTGAGATGGGCGCCAAAATGAGCGCGATGAGTTGCCACATTTCGATAGCCTAGCTTCAATCACCATGTCCGCAACCCTATGATCGTTCACCGCGCGATATACGACTGCTTCCGGCCAGCGTCCGGGCAATGCGGGTTGACCGACTTCGGGAACCTCTGCGATATCGCGGGACGGCAACAATCGGGGCATTTCCTGCCAGTCCGCTTTTGGCAGCAGCTCCAGGCTCGCGAACGTCCGGGACCGGGTGGTTAGCTGCCGTTCCAGAAATCATCATCTCGCACTCCGAAAGCGGTGACTTCCCGGCCGCCATCCCCGACTTCCAGCGAATGATCGCTAAGCCCCACCGCGTCGCAAGCAAGAGGTCGTCCATCTGCCCATGTGACCCGCAAATCAACGACGCGATCCAATAGGCTGCCGTCGATTTGCGTTGCATGATCGGAGGGGTGGTAAGCCTCGTTTGGTCGAAAAACGCCGAACGCTACCCCCATGCCGCTATCCCACCCGGTAAAGGCCACCGCACCAATCACGGTGGTGTTAGCTTCAACGATGAAAGGCTTTGGTGGCGGCATCTGCGATGGATAGCCGTTTCGGGAATGTCTGCAATCGGGGCGGCAGCTGACTGGCAGCTAGGCGGCCGCAAGGACCCAGAAGCGGTCACTCGGACCGAGCTTTTTGATCCCAAACTTCGGGCATTCGTTCACCTCAGGTGGCTGTGCTCACCCACCGGATCAACCGGCTCGACGCCTAAAAGTGAATATCGCCTACTAGCAACGTTCGCTTGGGGCGCTCTATCGTGCCTACGGAGGGCCGCTAACCATTAACGACGGCCGACGCGCGATGATTTGACGCGTTCCGCCTTACCGTCGCCGCAGACGTGGCTCGCACTGACGACGGCTCCAATACGGCTCCTGCCTTGCGCGCATGTGGGCCGCTAATATGACCAATGCTCGCCGACGCTGTCGGTTTGAAGAAGGTAGGACTGTAAGCAGTTGCCAATCCGTCGTTCGCAGCCACGCTAGTCTTAACGCCTTCCGTCGACATTTGCTCTACCACAGGCTTATCCGTTGGTCGGCGGGCAGATAGAGTGCATCCGATGGTTTAATCGCAAATGCGCGATACCACGCGTCGATATTGCGGACGACGCCATTTACCCGGTAAGCGGGCGGCACATGGTAGCTGTTGGCGGCGATGTGCCGAATGGCGCTGTCCGGCGCCTTGTAGCACCACACTGCCGCCCAGCTCCGAAAGAGCTGACGGAGCGCATCCTGCCGATCTTCGTCGGGTGTCGGATGGTCTATTCGATACAGCTCGTACGCTCGCAGCGCCAGCGAGACGCCCGAGAGATCCCCGATGTTTTCGCCGAGCGTGCGGCTGCCATCGAGCTTCACCCCGGGCAGAGGCTCAAAGGCGCTATATTGCTCGACCAATCCTTTCGCCCGCCGGCGGAACGAAGATTGCGCTGCCGGGGACAACCACGGGCGCATCACTCCCTTGCTGTCATAAAGCAGACCCTGGTCGTCGAAGCCGTGACCGATCTCGTGTCCGATGATCGCGCCGATCGCGCCGAAGTTGGCGGCAGGGTGCCCCTTGGCCGAGAAAAATGGAGGCTGCAGGATCGCGGCGGGCACCTCGATCGCGTTGAGCAGCACGCTGTAGCTAGCGTTCACCGCCTGGGGCGCTTGATACCATGGCTCGACGCGCGCAGACGCGTCGGTGAGGCGCGCGCGCTGCCGAGACCACTCTTGTTCGACGAGCTTGTCGAGATTGCCGATCGCATTATCTGGATGAAGGTCCCTAGCCTGCCCTTCCGGCCAGGTACGGGGATATCCGACTTTAAGCGCCATTGCATCGAGCTTTGCAGCCGCTTCCGCCTGGGAGACCGGATCCATCCAATCCGCGCCCGCAATCCGCTCAGCCATCGCACGTTTCAGATAGCCGAGCAGTTCGGCAGCCGAGGCTCGACTTCCTTCGGAGAAATGGGCTTCCACGTATAGCCGCCCGAGCTCCATCGGCATTCGCGCCTTGAGAAAGCCGAACGCTTCGGCCTTTCGCGTAGGCTTGGTGGCTCCCGGGCGCACGACCGTCTGAAAGCGCCAATATGCGTCTCGATACGACGCCGGCAAAACGTCCACCGTATTACGAAGCCACGAAAATGCGAGCCAATCTTGCCAGGTGGTCACCGGCGTTTCGCGGAAAAGCCGTGCCTGCAAAGCAATTGCCGTATCTTCGCCCACATTGACCCGCTCCACATCGCCCACACCGCGAGCGGCCAACATCGTTCGCCAAGGGAGGCCTGGCGCATATGCCTCCAACGCCTCGACCGTCATGATATGGAGATTGGCGCGTCGGTCGCGAAGCCGTTCCAGATCCCACTGGCGACGTGCTATCTCAGTCTCGAGAGCAACGATCGATCCGGCACGTCGATCGGCGTCGGGAAGCCCGGCAAGTTCGAACAACTCGCGAATGTAGGTTCGATACGCCTCGCGCACGCTGCGCGCATAGTCGTCCTCTGCCGTATATATCGCCGCGGCCAATCCGAGCATCGGCATGCTCTGGTTCTGCTGGTCGACATGCACCGTCCACACGCCGTCGGCGGGAAAGACATTGAACGCGATAAGTCCACCGGATCGCGGATCTGCCATGATCGCCGCCACAGCCTGATGCGTCTTTGCGGATCGGATCACCCGGAATATCCTCTGGATGTGCCGGGCACCTCTTTGCTCGAGAGCCTGCTCGTTCAGCAGGGCGGCGTATACGATCCCAATCCGTTCGGCCGCGGATGCCGGTGACAAATTTGCGGCCGTCGCTTCAATCAGGCTCTGAAGTTGGGCATCGACCTTGTCGGCGATGCGATCGAACTGACCGTAGTCCCACCGCCCTTCGGGCACCGTCATGCGATCGAGCTCAGCAGCGTTGACGTATCGATAGAAATCGTCGCCGGGCCGGGTGGTGGCGGTCGCTCGAGTGACCCGCGCTGAGAATATGGTCGCGATTGACGAGGCGGTGCCGAGCCGTAGGGCGTTGCGGCGCGTAACGGATCGTCCAATCATGCGTCTGACCTTTCGGTAACCATTTATGACTACAACTGTAGTCGAGACGGATCAATCAAGCTTGCAGTCGGGTCGGGACGATCAGCTTATTGTCGGCAAGCCCCTGACCGATCTGTTCCAAGGTCACGGTTCAAATGGTCGGCCCGGGCGGAAGCGACCACGATCATAATCACCGGATGCGGCTTCTGCGCTGTTGCAAGCCTCTCGAGCTCACAGGTCGCTTCAAGGCCGGCGGTGGAAAGTCCGGCATTGCGAAAATGGGAGGCGACAGCGTCGCCTCGGAGGGCAACGCCTCTGCGTTCCCTGACCGCAAGAATGCCACTACCTGCGCTGCGATGTCGGGGTGCTCGCCAAATAGCGCCTCGCGGCTATGATGCCTGCCGCGATGCACCACCATCGCCCGCGCATTCGGGAAGTAGGGCAGCGTGCCGAGCATGTTCTCAACCGGGGTCGCGATATCCCAGTCGCCATGTATAAAGATCACTGGCGTCGAGTTGCGCTTGGGCGCGCGAAAACCGTCGTCGAGTGTGGGGGTCGGCCATGCGTCCTCCGACGCGATCAGCGCGTCGAAGTCCCAAAAGCCAAGCAGGGATGCCGCGGGATCGGTCTTGAGCAGATAGGTACGCTGTGGTGACGCGTTCAGGCTGGAGTCGATCAGCTGCTCGATCAGGCGTACGGGTCCTTCCCCATTCGCACGGCGTTGGGCCGCCTCGGCCGCCAGTTCGTCATAATGGCCATAATAGGCTGACAATACGAAAGCGGGCCAATCCGCTGGCGCGCGCAACAACGAAGCCTGGAAATCACCGACGCCCAACCTGATCGTACGCGCTCGCGTCGCCTCCGAATCGGCAAGCGTTACCGTCACCGGCGTTGATCGCAGCCGTCCTTCCACGGTGCGGATCGCACCTATCAATCCCTCTTTGGGGATGTAGGGCCGCAGCCTCGGATCTTGTTCCGCCTCCCACGCGATGCGTTGGAGCGACGCGAGGATTTGCGAGGGCATGTCGAACGCCTTGTCGAGTGGCTCGGTGCCGGACAGGACAGCCCGCGCGACTATATCGGGATGCAGCCGCATTACCGCGAAGCTCCATTGCGATCCGAAACTCTGCCCCGACAAACTGATCTTGCGATAGCCGAGCGCGACGCGAAGATCGTTCACGTCCTCCGCGCATTGGACGACGGTGTAGCCAGCTAGATCCTTGCCGGGGTTCGCAGCAATAGCGCTGCGCGCGAGTGCGGCCATCTCGACTGCCTCGGCTTCACGGTTGCGGGGCTCGCTAAGCGACTTCTCGGGAGCGGTGAGTTCGAGAAGGTCGCCGCGGGTCGACCATCCGCGCTGATCGACCAGCACGATGTCGCCCGCGTCGGCATAGCGCAGCAACTCCGCCAGAAGCGTCTTCGATTCCGCATCGCTGCCGGTAAGTGCACTGAGATAGCTGCGGCCCGGACCGCCCGGCAGTATGAATATCGGCGGAGCGCTATCCGCATGCGTGGCCTTGACACGCGCGAAACCCACTCCGATGAGCCGACTGTCAGGAGCCAAGCGGTTCTCGGGCACGAACAGCGTCCCGATCTCGTAAGCCAAGCGCACGCCCTTTCCGGTGAGGGTCGACCCTGCTTCGATGGCGATATCACCTGCGCGATGGTTGTCGGGTCGTGGCACGGCGGCCGACGAAGCGCCCAGCGGCACAATCAACATCAGGAGTTTGGCGGCCAAGCCGACTGCCGATAGTCGCATCTCTATCTCCCTACCGAACATATTTGCCGCCCCTCGCACTGACGCGCAGCCGGAGCTTGCGGAATTTTAACTAATAACTAAAATATAATGGTGACTTTTTAAGTCAAACCTAAATTTGGGGTTCGTATGCAACCTTCTTTTCGACGTCGCGCCGCGCTGTTTCGCCTCGCCTGCATCTCCGGTGCGATCGCCATCGCATTCCTGATCCTGGGAACACGGGTACTCACGATCCACGACGTTCAGGTCGTGCCCGTGTTCAGCTACCTCGTGGGCCTAGGCTTTCTAGGTCAGGCGTTCGGAGAGGTCGCCGGTGGGCGTGGCTTTCGCTCCGGAGCCCTGCGCGGACTTCGCCGATGCGGCGGGATGCTGCTTTTTGGCGGGCTTTACGCGACCTTCGTTATCCCAATCCTCAAGCACGCGTTGCTCGAAAAGGGTGCTGACAAGTTCTTCGACCCCGCGTCGCTCGTCGTCGCCTTTGTCGGAGCCGCACTTCTGATGCTGGCGAGCCTCCTCGCCGATGCAGGTTCGATGGAAGCCGAACTGGAGCAGATGTTTTAATGCCGGTGCGCGTAACTCTGGACGAACGGCTGCACGCACGGCGCATGACCGCACGCGACCTGGCGGGTCGGATTGGCATCAGCGAGACACAACTCTCCCTGTTCCGCTCGGGCAAGGTTAAAGGCATCCGCTTTTCGACTCTCGCCAGGCTCTGCGAAGCGCTGGAGTGCCGGCCGGGCGATCTGCTGGACTATGACCCGGAGGAAAATGGTACGGGTAGATAGCCCAGCGGCGGTATCGCGCCGCTGTTGCGAATGCGCCGGCAGCCTAGACCAGCGAAGACCCAGTTGCGGACATTCACACGGCCCTGCCCGATTCCGGAAGCGGACGCTCGTTCATCTCAACCTTAGATGCCGGCTAAGCGAGCTCGTTTCGCCCTCTCGCCTGGCGCACGCATCTCAGAAGCGGTCGTTCCGGGAAGGTGGGCTGTGCACGACGTGCGTTTCCCCCCTCACCGCACCGTCTTCATGATCGCTCCCGTAAGGATGTCGCGCTCGTCGATCGTTACCGTCCATTCGACGGCTCCGTTTGAGAAGTCCGAGAGGTAGACATCGTTGCCTGCTGGGTCGACTCGGAGAAATCGGATTGCGCGCAGGGCGCCCAGCTCGCCGAACTGGCTCCGAAGAGCGGCGAGATTGTCCCGCACGGCGCTACTCAGTTGATTTCCGATTCGCAGATAGTCGGGCGATCCGGACGACAGCCCTGCGAGGAAGCCACGCAGCACCCGCTCACCTGATGGATAGGGCCGCTGTGACAGCACGCGTGCAGCGAGGCGATCGCGCACCAGCTCAATCTTGTCCGCCACCGGCTTCCAGGCATCGGAAAGCGCCGCATAGACTTCAATGAAGCGCGACTGGCACATCCCCTCGGCGCTTCCGAGACAGACAATGCCGATTTGCGTTTCCGGATCGAAGAACGCGCTGGCCGCATAACCGGTGACTAGGCCGTTATGGCCCATGAGCGTCCGACCTTCATGGTCTTCCGACGTGAATCCTATGCCGTAACGGCCGCCGCCTGCCGCGGCGAAGCTCCGGGTATAGTTTTGTTGAAGCCGGGCGGCATCAAGCGGCGCACGTGATGCGAATCCCATTTCGAACGCGAGAAATCGTGCGATGTCCGGAGCCGTCGAGAATAGTCCGCCATTGGGAATGCGATATCCGCGACCATTCTCCAATTCCGCTCTTGGCGCGACAACATCGCCATCCGGGCGATGGCCAACCGCCAGCCGCGAAAGCGCCTCGCGGCGCGGTGAGAAGCTCGTCGACCGCATCCCGAGCGGCCGCAGTAGCGCGTGATCGACATAGTCGACATAGGGCCGTTGGGCCGCCTTCTCGATAGCCAGGCCGAGTGCAGCATATCCGATGTTGGAGTATCGTCCCTCAGCGTTGGGCGGAAACGGCGCTTTGGCGGCGGCCAGTCCCTCCCGCGTGCGCGCCTGCCAGTCTGTCAGGGGCCCCGAGGACAGCGCCGGATCCCCTGGCTCGCGCGCAAGCCCGGATCGATGGGTCGCAAGCGCCACGAGATCGACCGAGGCGGCTTGGGCACCCAGCGGGATGACCAGTTCGGGGACATAGCGCCACGCCGGTGCGCTCAGCTTGAGGCGGCCGTCTTCCGCGAGCTTGAGAAGCGCATACCCGGTAAATTGCTTGGTGATCGAGCCGATCCGGTAGAGCGTCTTCGGGGTCGCCTTGATGTGCTTCCGCGGATCCGCAAAACCATAGCTCCGCACCAGAACGATCTTGCCGCGCATGACGACGGCCACCGTCATGCTGCCGAACCGGTGCCCGGCCGCCTCGGCATCGAACAATCTGCGCACACGCTTCATCACTCGAGGATCGAAAGGCGATCCAGCCGGCGACGCGCGCGCGACGCAGTGCTGCAGGGGCGCATAAGCACCCGAGCCGGCAGCGTCGCCGCGCCGGCTTTTCCCCATCGGAAGTCCCCGCGTCGAGATTGCCGCGGCGTCGGTGGCTTGCAGCATAGCTGCCCATGGGCGCCGGGGGCGCGTGGAGCGGCACGCGCAGTCGCTCGCTTCGATGGTGAGCAGTGCGGCCAGGCTCAGGATCATGGCCGTTCCTCCTCTTTCCGAGCCGGATGATTCCGTTGCTGCTCGCGGATGCGGTCGGTCAGGCTCCGCGCCTGCAGCGCATTCTCGATCCGCCACAACGGATCGAACACCTCGGCATCCGCCTCCCGCATCAGCGTTTCGAGCGCGGGAATGAAATGCCGGCGCACCGCGACGAGCTTGCGCGCCTGCGCCTGACCGGCGGGCGTGAGCGCGACCAGGGTGCGCCGACGATCCGGATGGTCGACCTGCGTCTCGACGAGGCCCTGGTCTCTCAGCTTCCCCACATATTTGTGGATCAACGGATGCGATTGAACTGTGCTCGCGGCGAGAAACATCACCGTCTGCGGGCCGCGTACATGGAGCAGGTGAACGACGGACACCATGCTGGAGGGCACGATCACATCATAGTCGGCCAGCACTTCGTCGCTTGCATCGACAATGCGGTTGGCAAGCCGGCGCAGCACATGCGCCAACCAGATAACACCCTGCGATCGCACAAACTCGTCCGACAAGCGCAAGCTCCATCACGCGTAATATGTAACGCGTTACCTATTACGATTAGTGCATGGGCGCAATACAGGTATGCTTGCCGGCTATCGGATCGTCGCGCGGACGGTAGTCGAGGACGTCGCGACCCTCAGGGTTGCGCAGCGGGCGGAGTTTGATGTGGGGCTGCGGTACGCTTGGGCGGAAGCGGACCGGCATCTCCGCGGCGAGCGAGACCCATACCCGGACATTCAGGCCGCCCTCCCCGCTTCTCAGAAGCGGACGCTCGTTCATCTCCGTCCCCCGTGGCCGCTTAGCGCCCCAGAAATGGTCGTCCAGCTTCGGTCAGTGAGTTGCCGGAAGCTGCCGTTCGTTCACTTATGCCTGATTGTCTGGCTCCGGATCGTCGTCCGGATACGGTCGGCCGTCGAAATTCAGGGTCCGATAGTGCTCAGTGTAATGCGGCCCAATCGCGAGGTGTTCCAAATCCAGCGCCGGGTTCGGCATTGAGGTCGTGAAAATAATCTGATGGGTGAGGCGCACCTGCTTGGATAGTTCGACGATCATCTTCTGGAAGTTGTAGCTGCGCACCTGCTCCATCCCCTTGTCCTCGACATTGTCCATAAGCAGGAATCGGGGGTGATAGAATTTTTCATCAGATGCGGCTGCACCAAGCAGTGCGAGGATCACCGCATTCTTCAACACGACGTTACTGCTCTCGGCGAAATTGAGCTTGCCATCGACAAGGATGGCATCGTCCTCAAAATCGACCGTCACTTGACGGGGATCCGCAAACTCCTCTTGGCGCTTCAGATCCTGCTTCAACAGCTCCTTGGTCATGGTTCCGACCAAGCCCATAGCCTGGGTGACGCGTCCGCCACTTGCCATACGCAGCGAGTCGATGCGCGCGGTCACAACGTCGACCGATTTCTGCGCGTCATCGCGTTCAGCGATCAGCTTGGCCACCTTCTCGGCCAATTCCCGCACCGATCCCAGATAGGCGATCTGCTGTCCGATCTCGCCGATGCGCTGGTTGAGGCCGGCCAGGCGGGCCTCACGCGGTGACACAGCAAGCTCGAACTCGGATTGGAAGGCGATGGAACGCTTGGCCATCGCCTGGCGTGCCGAACGCAGTTCCTGCCCCGTTTTCTGTAGCTCCAGCTCCTTGCCCTCGAGGATCTGGCGGGATTCGCGCAGCTGCAAGCTGATATCGAGCTTGATCTCCAGATAGCGCGCGCTCTCGCGTTCAGGATCAACGGGCTTGGTGCACACGACGCAACGTCCGCTTTCCCGCTCGCCGTCCAGGGGCTCGAGGCAGGCGGGGCAATAGGCAAAGTCGATCGCACCGAGCGCGTCGGCGATCGACGAAGCGGCGCTCACCTTGCCCATCGTCTCCTCGAGATAATCGACGAAGACGTCCAAGTCGGTGATTTCGAGGCCCAGTCGTTCGCTCTGCTCTTCGAGGCGCCGCAGCGACGTGCGCTGGCTGCGCAATTCCTTCACCGCGTCGGTTCGCCGGTCCTGAAACTCCTTTTCCGCATCCTCGGGCTCGTCTTCGTCAAGATTGCCGATCTGCTCGACGAGCTGGTCGGCTTCCTTCGATAGCGCCGCGATCCGCGCGCCGAGCTCGCCGGTGTTCATCGAGCCATAGTCGCTCGGGATGGCCTCCAGCAACGAGCGGAGCCGTTGTTGCCGATCCTCGAGCAGCTTGGTCGCTGTCCGAAGCTCGACCTGGGCTTCATAAAGCGCATAACTGTTGGCGCCGAGCAGCAAGTCGCCAACCGCAGCGCGGATGTCGCGCGTATCGAACCTTTCGAACCGGAACAGGCGCGGGGCCGGCGTACGCTGATCGGAATAGAGCAGGCGCATTATCTGGTGAGCGGTGACGTTCGACCCTTCGTCGCTTGGCGCCTCGGGAATGCCGCAGGCGCGGAAGAGCACCTGCGAGAAGCCCAGTTGCTTCTCGGTCTGCCGGCGGATCGGATAGCGTTCCCATCCCTCGAGCGGGCTTTTCTCAGCGTCCTCGAGCCGGCCATAGAAGACGGTGATCGGCTCCTGCTTCGTGCCGACCCGCCGTCTGAGGGTGAGGGTGGCGGACGCGGTCTGGATCTCTGCGCGGATCTCGTCGCACTGGCGTGCGCGGTCCTTCCAGTCGTCGAACTCGCCGCCGAACACATAGAAGATGAAGTCGGCGATAGTCGATTTGCCCGAGCCATTCTCGCCGCGGATGACGTTGACGCCGAGATGGAAGCGCTCGTCGTAGACCGCGCGACCATGGGAGAGGACTTTCAATCGCCGGAGCGCGAGCAGGCTGAAGCTCATGTGCCGGGCCTCCGCAGGCCGGTACTCAGCCGCAATTCGCCGGGCGCGTCGGCACCGATGCGCGCGAAGCTCTCGACCAGGAACTCAACCACGCGACGCTCTGCCTGGGTCACGAACACGGTGTCGGCAATCTCTGGCAGCTTGTCGCCGCCCTCGATACGACCTTGGCGCAGGGGCTCGATCGCGACGAAGCCCTTGCCGACGATAGTCCGCAGCGCCTCCTTCTGCACCGGCTCCATCTTCGCGAAAAGCATTTGCGGCGATGGATAGCTCAGGAAGCCCTTTTCCGGGCGCATGATCGAGAGTGCCTGGAAATCCCGGCGCGTGTCGGAATCCATCCTGGTCTTGTGGAGCAGGCCGGGGCTCGCAAGATAGAAGTCCGAGACGTAAAGCCGCTCGGGAGTCATGTCGCGCTCGGGCCAAGCGACGATCAACGCCAACATGCGCCGGACGGTGTCGTAGACATCAAGGTGCGGATACCAAAGCCGAACGTTCATTGTGGGTCCCAGCGGATGTGGCATTGCTCGGTCAGAAAGTACAAAGCCTCGACGACCCTCCTCGCCGGGACGCGCTGCTCGACGAACTTGGTGACCACAGCATCGATCACCTGGGTCTGGATCGCCTGCTGGATCTGAGGATCGGATGCCGCCTTGCAGATCAGTGGCAGGTAGACATGCATTTCGAACCGCTGCTGAACTTCATCGAGCAGATTGTCATTAGCCTCCTTAGCCGCCGCATGCAGACCAAGCCGGATGTAGCTCTGGGCGAACTTATTCTGCGCCTCATTGGCGAAGGCATATTCATGCTCGCGATTGGCCGCGGTCAGCTTTTCGAGGAGGTCCCGCCGGTCGCTCGCTTTCTGAGTGAAATCAGTGCCGTCGAACTGGAAGGGCTCGTCCGGCCGCCCATCCATGATTGAGGGGCAGGTCTCTTCGAACTTCCTGAGCTTGCGCACTAAGCTCAGATAGACCGGTGAATTACGGTTGGCGGGCTTGCAGATCGAGATATGGTCGGCATCGACCGGGATAGGATTTACCCCTGTGACACCAGGGTTTGCACTTTCCTTGGTGACGATAATCGCTCCTTTGGTCGCAAACTTCTCGTAGAAAACGACAGTCTCGATCGGGCGTTTCGCAGCTGTCGTCTTGTACGACGCATTCAGCTCGTCCAGCTGGGGACTTCCTGCCTTCAATGTCTCGATAGTTGCCGAGGTGGTCCGAGGCAGGAGGAATTTGAGCGTCGAGGCGACGCTTGAGCCACTGTGTGGAGTCGCCAAGAACGCCACGAACTTGGTGTTGCTAGCGATCGCCGACCAATCTGAATCATCGGCCTCGTTGCCGGTCCGGATAATTTGCTTGGCCAGCAGGCCACCCAAGCTATGGCAAACCAGTGCGATAGGTCGACTGCCCAGCCCCATGCCCGCTAGCTGCTCGAGCACCGCCTTGGCGCGCTCGTAGAGCGACATGGCTTGCTCGATCCACTTCGCCCACACATCTGCCGGATAGCCCAATGTGTAGACATTTGCGTTGGGTAGATCTTTGGCGAGCCAGAGTGGCCAGTAGGCGTCCGAGGGATCCTCGGTATTGCTCGTCCACGAGCCCTTGGGGTCGCCAGAGAGTCCGTGGATGAAGATGAGGTCAAATGTACCCGAGCCGCCCGCAATTCGCTCGATCGAAAACGACATACGCCTGACAGTCAGCCCCCTAGGAACGCCCCCCCGGCGATCCTGTTTAGAGATGTGATAAGTGAGCCGAGGATGAATGTAAATTTCCCAACGAGATGGGTTTAGTTCATCGGATGAGCTGACGCATGGTGTCGCGCGGGTAAGAAGGCGCTTTTATCCCTTGGTAGACACTTTTACCCGCTGCTTCGCTCCATTGCGACAATCTCTGTGGGCCAGCCGATGGAAGCGCAAGATTTAGGATCTTGTGCCTGAGTTGTGCCGGTTCAATGCTCCAATAATCTGAACCATTATGAATCGATTGGTGCCCGTGCCCGCAAGTGGCGCCTAAACGCGGATAGCGGCAGATTGCAGCTATCAGGCTCGCCAGGCAAAAAGCGGACTGACGGCTAGCGGCCCGTTATCGGACCGGCAGTGCGGCTAGAAGCCGCCGGTAACGAATGCGCCCGAATTGCGGTCGTTGAGCGGCGTGCGCGCTGTCCCCGAAACCCGCGGTTCGTTCATCCCCGGCAACGAACGTCCAAGGGACGGGGGTTAGGGACTTTCCGTCGACGCTGACGGCGATTGCTCGTCGTCCGTGGGCGAAGCACCAACCAGTACGGCTGGCGATTGCGCCTCAGAAGAATCCTTGGTCAGGAAGGCATGCAGCGCTTTCAGCTTCATCAGAAGCTCGCTGAACGTAATCACCGTCACATCCTTGAGGCCGTTGCGGAACAGCTCGAACGATTTCCGCTGATCCGCATCGTCGATATCGCGCCCGGCGATGACCAGCCCCTGAAGGGCGTAGGTGAAAATGTCGAACTGCCCGGAAGCGATCTTCTTGTTGTTGATCTCCATCTGCAACTGATAGCGCTGATCGAGAACCTGGTTCACTGCGCCGGCAATTTCCTTGTCCGGTGCATATACGCCGCCGCGATAGGGTTTGGCGGCCATAAGCTTGCTGTCCGGTCGCTTGATCTCGATGATCGCCATATTGCCATAGGCGCCTGCGCGCAGAAGATAGTCCGCGATCTTACCGCCGGTGCCGTTGAATTTGACGCCGCCTACAGCGACTTGCTCCCCGAAGACCGCGATCGGTAGGCCGAATGCGAGACGGACAATGAAGGGATTGTCCGACAGGAATATCTGCCAGAAGGTCTCATTGTGCTTCTTCGCCATATGCTCCTCGATCCTGGCGATCAGCTCCTCCAGCGTCAGCAGTTCGATTTCCCGATTTAGTGCGAGCAGCTCGGCTTCCCGCGCCTTCAGCCCGGAGCGGTTCTGCCGGGCAGCCCTGACGATGTCGGTTGCCGCAGCGACTGGAGGCTGTCGTCCTGGCAGACTCAGTGCAGAAAGCACCGAATCAGCGAGCTCGGTAGGGTTCAGTCCAGTCGGCGACGGCTGCGCCGCCAGACTGAGTTCGGTAGCGAGCGCGTTGCGCAGATAGTCGCGCTTGGCGCTGTTACCGAACAGGACCGCACGCAAATGGCTACGGTTGATCGCCCTGCGCCATTTGTCGAATGTACCGTAGACGATGTGCGCCGTGGTGCCGGAGACGCTCGAGTGCAAATATTCCGATAGCACCAACTCGGTGAACCCGCCGATACGTTCAAGCTCGTCGATTATGAAACGCATATCATAGGTCGCGCCGAAGCCGGCGAAGATGTCCTTCACGAAACCCGGCGGCATTGTAAGGACTTCGATGTCGAAATTTCCGAAGCCATCGTCGAGATTGCCATGCCCCTCGAACTTGATGGTTTGGAGCACCTCGTATTTGCGGTGGAGAAAATAGGGACTGCCGACCGTCAGCGTCGTAGGATGGGTTTCGATGGTGTCCGCGGCGCTATCGTAGCGTGCCAGGAGCTGGCGATGTCCGGCCTGGAAGTTGGCGGTGAGATTCGCGGCTACCGCAGCAGCGTGAGCGCGGCCACGCAGTACGATCTCCATGTCATAGCCAGCCGCAGTGCTGGTCACCTCAATGACTAGGTCATCTTCGAGACGATGGGCGGATACCTGCAGCCCAAGCCTAGCCGGCGCAGGCGTTGGCGTGGTGATATTAATGGTTCCGCTGCTATAATTTCTTCCCGGCACGCTCAGCCCCCTGTCTGGCCCTATTGCTAATTTTGGAGGTCCCGTCCGTCAAAACAGGGTACGCACGGCCGCCAAGGTAGCGACCTGCCGGGTCTGGAAGTTCCTGACCAATGTCATCAGTCGCAGATTGATCCTGTCCTCCCGGCCATAGAAGCGGTGCCGATTCCTGAACCTTTCGAACTGGCCATTCTTGCGATCCGGCATCAGCACGAATCGCTCAATCGCCTGGCCGTTCTCGATGACCTCATAGGCCTTGGGCATATCGTCGAGCAGGCCATCATGGATGAGCAAGTTGCGGACCAGCTCAATCTCGGCAACCTCGTCGCACGCCTCGAACAGCGTCCCGGCGGCATTGTTCAGCTTCAATCGCTTGCGACCCCCGAACAGGAAGTTGGACGAAGCGAGCTTCGGGTAGCTGCTGAAATTCGTCGGCATATGTTCGACTTCGCGCGCTAGCTTGGCAACATAGTCGAGCAGGCTGTGCAGCCGGATGAAAAGGAAGCCTAGGATAGAAAATAGCATCGTGACGGTCGGTGATGTGCTCCAGCGCGTCCCGTCCTCCTGTGGAATGCCGGGCGTGAAAAAGGGTTCGAGATTGAAGATGCGATAGAATTCGCCGGTGAGTTGGGACACTTCCTTGGTGCATTCCTGGATCGCCGAGACGAGCACCCTGCTGTCATAAAGATAGAGGAGCCGATTGAGATCGGGAAAGCTGGCAAGCTTGACCAGAGCTGCCTCGAAGGCGTCGCGGCCCATAGCCGCCTCGGAGTTGAGCCCCGCCTGATCGAGGAATGGCGGCGCTATGTGGAGCAAGGCGTGATAGCGCTTTATGTCGCCGAAGATCTTGGCGGCCAAATCGTTGTGCAATGCGACGCATTCCGCCTCAACGGCGTAGAGGCCGTCATCTTGGACGGGTCGCCAGCTTCCCTGCGGCTCCTGCCAGAAGCAATCGCCCTTGGCGCCGTCGCGAAATAGTGTCGGAATGCCGTTGAGATTCAGGATCGGAGACGTGGGACCAAGCGAGGGTCCCTCCTCGCGGTCCATCACGCGCCCGCGGCCGCGTACGGCAGCAGCGCCCGCATCCAATCGCTAAGGTCCGGATTCTGTGCTCCGTTCACATATACATCGCAGAGCCTCACCTTACCGGCGGGAAGGTCGAGGGCGATATGCAGGCCGGCCGCATAGCCATAGTCACCGCGCTGGTCGGTCATGCCCTCCAGCTTCCAGATGTCGCCGTCATAGTGCTTGTTGTTCGCCTTCTTCACTTCAATGACGAGGAGGTTCTCGCGCTTGCCGACGCGGTGAACGATGATGTCGGGGACGATCAGTCCTTCGCGGACAAGGTCGTCTTCGGTAACGCCGTGGCGGAGGCGCTTCGCCACATCCTCCCGGCGGTTCCATTCGTTTCCAACCGACCAGCCCGGAAATCTCGACGGCAGAAGTTGCGCCAGCCGCGCCACGATCGCCTGCTCTCCCGGATTTGCATAAATGAGCTCTGCATCTTGAAGCAGCTCCACAACCGCTTCGGCAAATATTTCCAGCGCGGCTTGAGGATCGTCTGTCTGGTCTGGCATGAAGTTCGAACATCCCGATCAAGAGGTTGCCAAGCGTGCGCGTCGAAAAAGCAGAAGTCGAACATTACGCGGCATATCTCAAGGACAAGTCGCGCCCGCCGAGCAGGGGCGGCAATAGCGGTGCATGGCATCAGCACGTCCTCACAATCGGGGGCGAGACATATTCCTTTCTGGCGCCCTGGTCTGGAAAGCTGGTCTATAAGGGAGAGACGGTGAGTTTCGACTGGGAATGGGATTCGAGCGGCAAGTACCGCAATGCCGACCTCGCCAGCGTGGTTGCGTTTAAGCCAAATGGTGAGCAGGTCTGGAGGGGGGATCGCGGCAACAAGAAATGGCGCACCGCGAACACCCGGCCCCCGGGCCGTCGCAGCGAGTGGGAGAATTGAACGATCCCATTGCGGCGGCACAGGCAACCGGCACGAAACCGTTCACCAGAAAAAATAGCCTGCCGGACGTCTATGCCAGCTCCCATGGCTGCACCGTTGCCGCCTATTTGCGAGACATCATCCTACCCGCGGTCGCCGCGCTCAAACGCGGCGTCAAGTAGCGGCGGCTTGCATGGTTTCACGCTGGAGTGCGGAACGGCATAAATTGGTCGTTTGCTGCCAGTCGCCCGGTGGCGCGCGAACGGCGGCTATTCACATTCGGGCGTTTGAAACCTGCCAGTCGGCAACCGGCCCACTTTCAGCCGTTCGGGGCGCTGGATGCCAGGGATGGCAGCTACTGGGCCGGCTGCGGACAGACAGCTTTTGGCATAGGCTCGGCCAAAGCGGACGTAACCCGGCTGACCGCGGGCTCAACATACAACGGGTGGCTTCCTGCCTGTCCACCACCGGCAGGAAATCTTCCATAGCGGTTTTCTCGTTTGGCCAAGGGACGAGCGACGTAGAATGGCCGGATGTTCAGGGTGAGTCAGGTCGAGCTTGGTCGTAGCCGCTCCAACTCCTCGGTGAGCCGGGCCACTTCGGCGTCCTTGTCGGCAAGTCGGGAGACGTTTGCCTCCTGAGCCGCTCGCAAGGCATCCTCTGCGGCGCGCCGCTGACTGATCTCGACAAAGCTGAGAACGACGCCGTCGATCCGATCTTCTACCGTACGATAAGGCCGCAGGCGCATCATCAGCCACCGATCGTCCTTGGTCCGCACTTCAGCTTCCAAGGGCGTCAGGTCGCGAAGCACCTTCTCGACGTCGTCGTGTACGCCGTCATATTCAAGTTTGTGCGTAAAATCGGTGATCGGCCGGCCAACATCCGAGTCCGTCACACTGAATAGCTGTTCGACCGCAGGGGTAAGCATCTTGATCCGCAGCTCGGGATCTAGGAACAGCGTACCGATCTCGGTCGCGTTCACCAGGTTCTGCAAATCGCTGTGCGCGTTGGCGATCCGGTCCAGCTTGCTCTTCAGTTCGGTATTTACGGTCTGCAGCTCCTCGTTGATCGACTGCAGCTCCTCCTTGCTGGTCTCCAATTCCTCTG
The DNA here is from genome assembly GCF_058782005.1 of Sphingomonas sp. FW306-1B-B10E. Classification (NCBI taxonomy): domain Bacteria; kingdom Pseudomonadati; phylum Pseudomonadota; class Alphaproteobacteria; order Sphingomonadales; family Sphingomonadaceae; genus Sphingomonas; species Sphingomonas sp. FW306-1B-B10E. The sequence goes on along the minus strand of NZ_JBYSXG010000001.1, from coordinate 19,096 downwards.
CGGTGGAGCGATATTCCTCGTTCACCGATTGAAGCTCTTCGTTCGCGATCCGCAACTCCTGGATGGAACTCTCATGTTCACGGCGGCTTGCGCTCAAGCGTTCCTGGGCACTGCGCAATTCCTCGCGCAGGCGCCGGACTTCCGTAGCGCCGATCGCGTCCTCGCCAACCTCGACATTCTCCTCCGGGCCGGCGACGCCGCCATCCATAAACAGAACCAGCGCCTTGGGTGCCAGGTGCGGCTCGTCGGGCGCTGGCGCCACGTACATCACGACACGGTGCCGCTCGCCGTCGAATGCAACGTTGACGGGCAGTGTCATCGTAGACTCCTGGTTGGCGAAGGCCCGATGCAATGCACTCCGCAATTCGGCCCGCAACTCGGCACGAACAACGTCAGGAAGTTCTCCGCTCATCGGACCCTCGGGCGGCGAGATGAAGCGGCCGGCGTTCCGGGATAGATTGAGGATCCGGTGTTCCTCATCGACGAGCGCACTTGGCGGTGCCACCAGCTCCAGCGTCGACGCATGCGCGAGGCCCGGCGTGCGACCCCGCCGGCCGAGCTCCCTTCGCGGTGAGATCGGCGAGTCGTGGCGATGCTCTCGCGGCAACTCGTTCAACAACTCTATGGAATGTCTGCTGCGGGGCTTCGTCGAATAGATGCGGGCTTCCCTGTTCTGGGTGGCGAACAGCTCGCTTCGGGAGTCGGCGCTCTCGGCAGACCCGAGAAACAGAAATCCCCCCGGACGCAGGGCATAATGGAACAGAGCGAGAAGCTGCGCCTGGAGATCGCGCTCGAGATAGATCAGCAGGTTGCGGCACGTAATCAGATTCAGCCGCATGAAAGGAGGATCCTTCAAAGCACTGTGATGCGCGAACAGCACAAGGTCTCGCACCTCCTTGCGCAGCCGGTAATGTTCGACTTCCTCGACGAAGAAGCGCCGGAGTCTCTCTTCTGTGAGATCGGCCTCGATGGCTCGCGGATATCTGCCCTCGCGCGCTGTCGCCAGCGCACCATCGTCGAGGTCGCTCGCGAAGATCTGGATCTTGGGATGGGACTGTCGGCGATCTGCCTCCTCCAGCATCAGCATGGCGATGCTGTAAGCCTCCTCTCCGGTCGCGCAGCCAACCGACCAGACCCGGATCGCATCCTGCGCCTCATAGGCGTCGAAGAGCTGGGGTATAACGGTATCCGCTAGCGCTGCGTAGGCTGAGCGATCACGGAAAAAGGACGTTACCGAGATCAGCAAATCACCGAACAGCTCCTGCGCTTCCTCCGGATTCTCGGTCAGATAGGTCACATAGGATGCGAGGCTTGGCTGGCGGGTCACCTGCATTCGCCGCCCGATGCGTCGCCGAACCGTGGCCGGCTTGTAGCTGGTGAAATCATGCCCGGTGCGGGAGCGCAGGAATGTCAGGACGCGCGAGATCAGGTGTTCTGCCTCGACGTTATCGGTTTCCACCAGGGCCCGCTTGCTCCTCGTCGTCTCGGCAATGCACTCTGCGAGCTTCGGGATCGCCCCCACGAAGTCGGCGACGCCCGTCGCGATGGCGCTGCGCGGCATCATCGGAAACTCCGCTTCGTTCGGATCCTGCACGAGAATGAGGCCGCCCGCTTCCTTCACCTTGGTGACGCCTATGGCGCCATCCGAGCCGGCGCCCGTCAGTACCACGGCAAAGCCATCACCTCGCGCAGCGGCTATCGAACGGAAAAACATATCGATCGGGGTGCGTTGCCCGCGCGGCTCCTTGAAGGGCACGGCGCGAACGCGATTTCCCTCGATCACGAGTTGCCGGTCAGGAGGGATCACATAGGCGCAATCCGGCGTCAGCTCCGGCCCGTCCGTGACCTGATAGACGGGCATGGTCGTCGCACTACCGAGAATCTCGGCCAGCTGGCTTGGATAGTCGGGCGCCAAATGCACGATCACGACATAGGCCAGACCGAGCTCGCGATCGATCTCGTGAAAAAAGGTCTGTAGCGCCTTTATCCCGCCAGCCGAGGCACCGATTGCGCAGACAGGGGTTATGCCTCTGTCCAGTCCGGCAGCTTGCTGGCTGACTTTTGACATGCAGGCTGATCCTCCGGGTGACACTTACGGCCTGTTTGTCAGGAGGGGTTCCTGCTAAACGTCACGGCGAAGCACGCCGTTCACTGCGCGATAAACGCCTCGAGCCAAAGATCGGTAGCCTATGGGCCATTTCTTCTTTCATTTCCACGATGGCTTCGCCCTATCGACGGATACAGAAGGCTTGGAGTTTTCTGACAGCGAACGCGCCTATCTGGAAGCGGCTGCTGCGGCGCGCGCGATGTGGGCTGACCTGCTGGAGAGTAGAATCGATCCCAACGGTTGCGCGTTCGAGATTTGCGACGAGCAGAATTCGCTGCTGTTTCGTTTCCGGTTCAGCGAGCTCGTCGAAGGCTGCCGCAAGGCGGTACCGGAGACTGTGAAGCAATGCCAGCTTCACCGCGAACTGAAACATACGATGGAGCGCGCCCACGGTGCCGCCGCCCATCTACAGCGCGGCCTGAAGGAGGCTCGGCACGGGCTGAAGGAAGCAACGCAGATCCTGAAACAGCTGCACTTCGTTCGTTGACTCGATTGCTCCGCGTAGCGACCAATCGAGTCATGCCACAAGGGCGGGAACTCGTTCAGTCGAAGCAAGCGGCCCACTTGATGTTGTCGCTGCGGCGGGCTGCTGGGCCGGAGCGCAGGGCGGTTCAAGATGCGTCCTGATGTAGATATGCGGGATCGAAATCCGCTTCCTGCTTCAGGCGCGCCCAGTCCGAAATCCTGAGCTTTTTACCGACGCGTTCTATGACGCCGTCTTCCGCGAGCTCTCGCATCATCCTGTTCACATGAACCGAAGTCAGTCCGGTCGCGTCTCCGATCTGCTCCTGGGTCATGGGCAAGTCACAGCTTCCGACGCTTCCCAGCCCGACAGCTTCGCATCTGATCAGAAATTCACATAGCATGTGGGCGATGCGGGCCTTGGCATTCCGCCGACCGACGTTCAGAACCCACTCCCGGAAGATGGAAGCCTCTATCAGGATTTTCTTCCATAGGGCCTCGCCGAGAGATGGGCGCGCTCGGGCCAGTTCAATGAGATCACGGCCAGCGACCCATGCAATTGTGGCGGCGGTGATGGTCTGAACGTCGTGATCCGCCCGCCGGAGCAGAAGGTGCTGCAGGTCAAGCATTTCTCCCCTGATGTGGAAAGAGACGATCTGCCGGCCGCCATTAGCGGTCATCTTGTAGCGGCACGCGAAGCCGTCGAGGAGGATACAACACTCCGTGGGCCGTGTGCCCTCCTTCACCAAGTTCTTGCCAGCCGGAACACGCACCTCGGTCCGCGAGATTTTCGCAAGAGCCGAGCGATCTTCATCGGAGAGATCGGCGATACGGCAAAGTTGGTTGAGCACGCTGTCGAAATTCACGGATTACCGCCCTATCCCAAGATAGATGGAGCCTACGCTTCCAAACCAACAAAGTTGACTAATCTCGATCAATTTCGCGAAGATCTCAGCCGGCGGGGGTAGCGGCGAACACGTGCTATTTCGCAGCCTCCGTGGCAGAGCGACCGTTCGAGCGCAGGACTCGACCGCGCAGGCAAAGCAGTAGTTCAAAGGCCAGCGGATCGGCGGGTATCTTCCGACCCGCTGCTTCGCGTGCGAGGGGCGAGCCGCTTACTGGTCGGTAGAGATCGGTCGCTGCCACTCAGTCTCAGGGCCCCGCTGACCAATTAGCTGTGGTGCGGGCATGTGCTCGCCCGCACCACCAACGAGCGAATGACCGCTTTCGGATCAGCCGCCTGCCCGAATGACTGCAAGCGAGGCTATCCCCATGATGCGGCCCTTGGGCGACTTTCCCGCCAGCCGACAGCAGCACGGTTGTGAAACATCCCTTCCATCCCCATCTACATCCCATCGCCGGCTTTCGATCCGTAAGCGCCGGTGGCTGGGTTCGTCATGTTCTCGCTTGCACCGCACGAGACAAAAAATGGACCTCAACTATCTTCTCTCGCGTCATCAGATTTCGCTAATGCGCGCACGCGCGGCGCCGTGCGTCGCATCACGCGCTTCGCACCGTGCCTTGGTTGCCGGCTATGCCGGGCGGATCCGCGAACTGCAGCTGGCGCTCGGCGCACCGGTCTCGGTAATGGCCGTCTGATGGGGGCGATCACCCGCATCGCGGTGGGCGAGACCTCCGAGGAGCGAGGGCGCAAACGCTTCCGCTCAGGCACGGGGACGAAATTGGCGCCGGACGTCCATGCGCGCCAGTCGCGCATCGCCCTGCTGGCCTTCCAGTCCTTCCCAGACCGCGAAGCCGCTTTGCTGTTCCTCAACGGCGACGACGAAGCGCTGGGCGGACGCCCGATCGACGTTGCAAGCGCCAGCGAGGCGGGCGCTGGTCGCGTCGCAGCCGCGCTGCGCAGCCGCGGCGGGTACGCAGAGAGCTGAACCTGCCACACCGCCTATGCCCAGGCGCCCGAAGCTTAGGGCAGCGCAGCAGGCGCAAGGCTTCCGCGCAAAATAGGGCCCGTCACCGGCGAGGACGGCGCTGCTAGTTCTTGCAGCGATCGCAGAGCTTGAGTGAGGCGCCCTCCGCAATGCCCGTGCTGTCGGTCTCGACATCGAGGACCCACTCCGGCTCTCGCGCGCACTGGCCGACCAGTGTTGGGCCGCTCGCCGAATGCCGGCTTTCCGACGCGACGGCCCCGAAGCAGACATTCGAGGCAGGGCGTCTCGCTGACAGCGGGAAGAGCTGCAGTTGGACTGGTTCTTCCCGGTCCGCCTGGCAGCGGGAGTCCAACTCGCCGCGTCCACTCGGCAGCCAATCAAGGCCGCGGGAGACCATCGAACATTCCTGATCCCGACAGGCTCCGCCCAGCGTGAAAGACGAGCGACGCGCGGCAAAAGTCGGGTTGTGGCTGCGGCACCGATTGAGAGACAGATCGTAGCGCACCAAACCTATCAATCGCGCACCGCCACCCCATATTGTAGCCATCGCAGCTCCTGCCATGAGCGCGCTGCGACTGAGAGATGCTTCGTGCTCCCGCTCGGTCGAGGAGACACGCTATGGGCATTCACCATATGATTGCGCCGCAAGGCAATGACAGTCCTGCATCAGCGCTGATGGTGGCACCTCAGGGGTCGGAGGCAGACGCGCTGCAAGCGGCGATTGCTGACATGACCACTACCTTTTCCACCGACTTCGTCAGCGGCAGCATTGGCCAGCGACACAACATATGAACATCGCTCGCGCGTTCTTCGCCAGATGCGAGGAGATCTGGCGACTATGCGTGCGCGAGGTAAGGTGGAGACCGGCTGACGTGCGAACTGACCTCGGTCGGACCCGGTGCCGGGTCGGGATGTAGCAGGTGCCGGGGCGGCGCGACAAAGGCGCAAACATGCCTTCCGATATCCCCTCGCGCGGAATAGCGCTCCCTCGTTTTGGACGGCACAACAGTCGTGGCGAACGGGACAGGGCCAATCGGCCATCGATGCCGTGTGCCCCCTCAGAGGCGCGGCGGCACGTCTCGAGCTTCGTAAGCGCGCTTTTCCTTCCGCAAACGGCGCAGATATGAGCGCTCGCGCGAATAATAGATCCTGAACGCGACGAAGCCGGCGACCAGCAGCGTCAACGCAAGCACCAGGCTCCACGCGATAATCAGTCGGGTTTCCATATGTCGTCCTTTGAGCCTGGATCATCGGTTCGGCCTGTTACGGAGACCTCCACCGTCATGCTGAGAAAGGCTTCTGTCGCGCCAATGTAGCGGCCGTCGACCGGGCTTAGCTGCGCAATGCTGCGGCCGACGGCGACGGGCACCAGATGCGCTTCGCCCATGCGAGCATTAGTGGGGTCGAAGGCAACCCAACCAGCGCAGGGCAAATAGATCTCGGCCCATGCGTGCATGGCACCGTGTTGGCTGCTCCGGTCAGCGGCATCATCCGAGAGCGGCGGATCGAAAAGATACCCCGAGACCGCGCGGGCTCCGAAACCGAGTTCCCGAACTGCTTCGATGAACAGCGTGGCGAAATCGCGGCATGAGCCTGAGCCGAGATCGAGCGTCTCCCGCGGGGACTGTGTCCCCAACTCCTCTCGCACAACATAGGTCAGCCCTGCGCTGGCGGCGGCGTTTAAGTCTTGCAGCAGAGACAGGGTGTCGGTTTCGCCCCCAAGTATCTTCGCGCGCGCCCAAGCCGCAAGCCGGCCATCCTGGTCTTCATGCTGCGGCTTCACCAGTGCGCCAAGATCGGTCCGCTCGTCCTGCGAATAGTCGAACGGATAGCGGTGCGCGCGCGGCGCGATCTTGAGGATCGGCCAGGCGGCAGCGTTTTGTTCAATAATCATGCGATTGGTGATCACCAGGCGCTCCACCGGCTGACTGAAGGACGCGGTCGCGACGAGGTTGCCGAACACGTCCTGCGTCCATTCGAGCTCCGCCGAGGGTTCGCAGCTTAGGAGGCCGGAGATCAGCCGGAGCGCATGCGAACTCCGGGGCTGAGCATCATCCGGTGTGGAAGAAGCTCTACCGGTTCGCGATAAGCATAGACAGTGACATGCGATATCTGCAGCCGCATCCGTTATCTCCAGAACTGCAGCCGTCGACCCTCGGCAAGTCTATTCGTCGGCATGCCCTCGGTCAGGATTCTCACTCAGCTCGCGAATGCCGGCGGACGGAGGTTCGCTCTGTATGGCATGCGCCTTCGCCACCGACCGGGTACGAAGCTTTCGTTCCTCGCGCAGACTGGCGGCGAGACCTTCCTTGGCCCAGGCGGCCGCAGCTGCGCTCGCAACGACCCGGACATTTTCGAGCGCCGAGGAGGCGGCAAGCGCATGGTGATGCGCTTCCCGGGTACGGCAGAGTGTTGATGACGGCTGCATGGGTCGCCTTTCTTGGATGAGGTTCGGCTCAGGCTTTTTTGGGCGACCGAGTCGGAGGCGCGCCATTCAGCGAAGGATTGGACGCATTCTGCTTCGGAAGTTCCGGCTTCTTAGGCTTGCGGGCCTCGCGGTTGCCGCGCTGCTGTCCTTTGGCCATGTCGTCAGGCTCCTTGGTCTCGCCCTCTCGGGCCTTTGGATGAAGATGGAAGCGTTCCCCATCGGAGCGGAGGCTCCAGCCGTGCGCGGGGCGCTGTGTGAACATGCCCGGTCGTCGCCGCCCTCTGGCCCCGCCGCCTGCTTGCGCGCAGCGACGGTGTGCGGTGCGACCCGCGCAAAAAGGGAGTCAGGGAAAGGATGACAGAAAAGCTCCGCGTCAGAGCGGGAGCATGAAGAACTCTCAGTCGCGACCAGGCTCGATACGGACAGCGCGATAGGGGTATATGGTGACCGTGGCACTCCGGCACCAGTCCTGTCGGCAGGCCGGAAATAATTCTTCGGCGGCCTTGTTGTGATGTGCGGCTACTCCAACATTGTGCAGTGCAGCAATAGACACTGTCACGTACGTCAGGGCTTTCGCCGTGGCCGGGAGAAAGCCACATGCGAAGCTTGAACGATACGCTGAACCGCCTGTCTCGGCTGCGTGCTCAGGCGCCGGCAGTCGCGGGCGGAGACCGCCTGACTGACCTCCCCGCGTTCGGCTCCAATCCGGGTGCGCTCCGGGGCCGCTTCTACATGCCCGAGGCGCTGCATGAGTCAGGAGCGCTGGTGGTCGTGCTTCACGGCTGCACCCAGGACGCCGCAAGCTATGATCGCGGCTCGGGTTGGTCGCAGCTTGCCGATGAACTGGGTTTTGCGCTCCTGTATCCAGAGCAGCAACGCGGGAACAACGCGAACCTCTGCTTCAATTGGTTCAATACGCAGGATACCCGGAGAGATTCTGGTGAGGCGCTTTCTATCCGCCAGATGGTTTCTGCGATGGTAGCCCGGCATGAACTGGATCCTGCCCGCGTCTACGTGACCGGCCTTTCCGCCGGCGGCGCGATGGCCTCGGTGATGCTCGCTACCTATCCCGAAGTGTTTGCAGGTGGTGCGATCATCGCCGGCTTGCCCTACGGCACTGCCACTTCGGTTCCGCAGGCCTTCGATCGGATGCGCGCGCATGGCGGGCCGCCAGCAGCTTCGCTCGGTGCTCTCGTCGCTGCTGCATCCTCACACAAAGGTCCATGGCCAACGATCTCGGTTTGGCACGGCGACTGCGACACGACCGTCGACCACGCGAATTCAGCCTTGGTGGTCGAGCAATGGCGAGTGCTCCACGGAGTTGGAAACGAGCCGAGTGCCGAGGAGAGCATTAATGGCCACGTTCGTCGCCTATGGCGTGACGTTCGCGGGCGGGAGGTGATCGAGGAGTATCGCATTGCCGGCCTCGGCCACGGAACTCCGCTCAGCACCTCGGGCGTGGAGGCCTGCGGTTCCGCTGGGCCGTATATGCTTGAGGCGCAGATTTCATCGACGCGCCGGATTGCACGTTTCTGGGGTCTCGAGCAGGTACAGGCGGAAGATCTAGCCGCCAGCACTGAAGCAGCGCAGCATTCACCGGCGCAACGCCCCGGAGCCTCGCCGCCGGCAATGGTGGCTGCCGAGCTTCCTGGCACCGAAAAGCTTGCGCATCCGACCTCCGGTGGTGTCGGACGCATCATAGAAGACGCTTTGCGCGCCGCTGGCCTGATGCGCTGACCGCCTTGGAGCGCGTTCCAGCGGCGCTCTCGGACCGCCCACTTTTCTGCCGACCTTAATCGGTTCGCTGGTTCTGACGACGGCGTGGCTGCCGGTTCGCGGCTGTTGCTGCCGACAATGTGCGCGGTACAGGCAGCGGCCTGTTCGCCGCTGCGGCGCGCACTAACAGCTTCACCCGCGTAAACTTCCCGTGCTGGTCCTATCGCCTCGTCGTGTCCAACGAAGAGGTAGGGCCGACGCGGTCAAGTTGTCGCAACATGTCGCTGAAGCCATTATCCTGCCGCGGCATCGGGACGCAGCGAGCAAGATTTTCCCCGATCCGTTCGCAGCTCTGGCGTGCGCTCGAGACCGTGACGACGGTTGGTTCACGCGGCACAGCTCATCCAGTACGAAACGTCGCATTTCGCGAGGGCAAATCGCCGACGTGAAACAGCAGTACGCTTGATACAGATCAAGAGTTCCACATCTTGGTATGCGCCGGAAGAACGGCAGCTTCCGGGCACGCCGCCGAATCAGCTGAACGGCCGTTAATGGGGCGCGTAGCTGCCGTTTCAAGCTTCCCGGAATAAACGTCCGCTTACGCCATCTCGCTGCCCGAAAGGGGACCGGCAGCTCTCCCCCCAACGCCAAGGTTTGAGCCCCCTACCTCGCCACCTGAACAAACGTCTGCTTACGCGCGATCGCCGCCCGAAAGCGGACGGGCGGCTTCCCCCCAATCATGACCGTCGTTGCTGCATGAACAAACGGCGGCTTGGGGGCTTGAGGACGGGGCGGTGAATCACAGAAACTAGGGTGCAATACTGCCCTACGCTCGCCGCAACCTTTTCAGATATGGCAGATCAGTCGCACGCATCTTGGGGCTCAGCCGTGTGTCGCAGCACTACGGTTTCGCCAGACTTGTGGAGTAACGCCCTCCCAGCTGCGAAAAGCTCGATAGAACGAAGTCGTGTCCTGGAAGCCCAGAATGCACGCGACTTCTGCTATGTCAGTGTAGGGGTCTGACAGCAGCTTTTGCCCGAGTTCTTTCCGCGCTTCCTGCACTAGCGCGCGGAAGCTGCCCCCCTCGTCGGTGATGCGGCGCTGCAAAGTGCGTTCGCTCGTCCCAAGGTCACGCGCGACTGCCGCCATCTCTGGACGGCCGCTTGCGAAGCCGCGCTTCAGCACGGCCTTCACTTGCTCCGAAAATGAGCTGCGGGGCCGGAGGCGACCGAAGCTTTCCTCCAGCGCCGGCGTGACGATCTCGATCAGTTCGGCATTGTGTCCGGGAAAACGCCGATCAAGATCGGAGGCCTTCAGCGCCAGCATGTCGCGCGGGCGGCCGTGTAGGATCGGGCAGCCGAAGAACTCCGCCTGCCCAGGCGAGGGCACGCCCCCGCGGGATAGCTCGAGCCGGATCGGAGTGAGCCGCTGGCCGGTCCCCCGCCTTCCGAGCGACAGCAGGAAGGCAAAGCTGACATCGACCGAAAGGTCAGGTTCGTGACTCGCGGCGTGGAACCAGTCCTTGCTGATATGGACCTCCGGGCCGCGCTCCTCGACCACGATCTGCTCCGGCATCGTAAACTGCTTGAATCGCGCGATCCGGCGAACGCCATCCCGGAAATCGGACGCGAGGCAGGCGGCCACGAACATCGGCTGGTGTCCGACTGAGTCGGTCGCCTGTACGAAGCGCAGCCAATAGTCCGCATCCCCGGCCAGTTCGGACGTCGCAGACCAGAGCGAGAAAAGCTGCTCGGTGCTCACGAAGCGACGCGTATCGAGATGCAGCGTGACGGGCAGGCGCGCCTGCCGCAGCACGGCGACCGGGCTGAGGCCGGTCGCCTCGATTGCCGACCAAAAGGACTGCTGCAGGCGGCACTTGTCGGGAATGCTGTTCGTCATCTTTGGCGCCCTTAGGAGAGACCAGGTCGCGTCGGCGGTCAAGGTCGCCGGCCAGCCCAAGTAGGCCGGCCGGCGGGACAAGTTCTCGTCACTTGACCTCGACACGGGCATGATCGCTGCAATGTGCGGCGAGCGCCTGCCAAGCCGCTGCCCAAGCCTTGTCCCCCTCGTACAAGGCCGATCGCAGCCAGGCCCATGTCATCCGAAGGGCGATCGCCAGGCGCTCCGGATCCTCATCGTCGGTCTCCCGTGCATCATAGCCCGCGATGCCGCCGAGCCCATGCTTGCCGCCGACCATGGTTAGTAGCGCCTCAGCACCCGGCCCCTCGTGATAGGCGTCCTCGTGCCAGGCGGGACCACGAACGGTGAGGTGCGCGGAGGTGTCCTCATCACCCACGACCACCAAGGTCCGCGTGGCGAGATGCGAGAAGTCCGGATTGAAGAAGCTGTAGCGGGTCGCCGCCATCTCGCTCAGGGAAGTGCCCCCGTTGCCGGGCGCGGTCAGCATGATGCCGGCCTTGATACGCGGTTCGTAGAGGTCGACATCCTGTGCGTCCGGGTCGTTTGGATCGGTCAACCGGGCGCCCAGCAACATGCCTGCGGTCTGGCCGCCCATCGAGTGGCCGATGACCGAGATGCGGTCGCGATCCATGCGTCCGGCGATCGGCGGGACGGCAGCCTCGATCGTGTCGAGCTGGTCGATGATGGCAGTCATGTCCTCGACACGCGAACGCCAGAAGAGCGGGCCTCCCGGGGCGTCGGCAGGCAGGCCGGCAACCTTCGAATTGAGGTGGGTCGGCTGTATCACCACGAAACCGTGCTCGGCGAAGAAGTTCACGAGTGGTCCATAGCCGTCCTTCGACGGAAGGTAGGAGGATGGGCCATGGCCGTGCGACAGGAGGACGATCGGTAGCTTGTCGCCGGCCAGGGGCGCAGTGATGCGCAGTTCGAGCGGGATCTCGCGTCCTTCGACCTCGAGAACCACAGGGCTGACCGAGATCGTCTGGCTCGGTTCGCTGACGGGAATCCGCAGCGCGTCCTTGATCAGATTGTTCATGTGTCCGACTCCATTCGTCCGGGCCAAAGCGGCTGGCCCGATGGAGTCGTGCTAAGCGGCCCCTCGCTTGAGGGCATTGGCGCTTTCCGCCAAATGACTTGCAGAGAACGCCAAGCCTAAAAGCCCTGATAATGCGTCGGAGCCTGGGATGAGAGCTGGGGGCAGCGCTGAAAGAGTCCTGAACGGTTGCAAGGTAGACCTAACTTCTGCGTTCGCGATCGTCACCGCCCTTGGGCGGCCGAGACCCTTTAGGGACTCAGTGCCGCATAGCGGCATAGAGCGCGGTCGCGCGGCAAGCGCGGAACGCACCCGCCGTTCTAAAATTAAATGCCCGCTTGCAAACTAAGGGACTCTAGCCGTTCGAGGCTCACCGCTTCGACGATGTCCCGCAGGTCCTTTACCGAAGCCGTGAGGGCGGTGAGATCTTCAATACTGATCTCATAGCTCGGCGAATACCGGGCCTCGACATAAGCGCGCTTGAGCAACTCGAAACGACGCCGTTCAATACGATTGGTGCGCAGCCATGCGGCCACTAGGCGCGGCTCCTTGTCCTCGGAAAGCGACCGTAAGAACTTGATGTTGTGAGAGCGTGGGAAATAAAGTGTGCGGACCAAGAGGAAACAGGCGTACGCGGTCTCGGTCGCTTGGTGCAGATTGAACACGGCTTTGTTGCGCCAGTCTTTATCTGAGCCCTCGGCTGCCGCCAGTTCACCCATGCGAAGCCAGTTCGCCGCCGACCGGATCTCATCCTCGAAATAGCGCTGCGCCATCGCCAGCGCGTCCGCTGGCGTCAGCGGCTTCGGCGCCGCCAGCGTGTGCTGCGGCAGTTCGTAAAGCACCACCCCATCGCGGACGATATCGACCCAGAAATACTCGCCGCGCTGGAGCGCCTTGTTCACTTCGTCGAGGGTGTGAACGATGATATTGACCGGCCGCTGCACCTTGGGATCGTGGAGGATCTTGTCCTCAGCGATATACCAATATGCCGCGATGTCGGTCAGATCCTCATGGCTGACGATGACGAGCAGGTCGAAATCCGACTGGTAGCCATTCTCGGGCTCGTCGACCCAATCGCTTCGCGCATAGCTGCCGAACAGGATGATCTTGAGGATCCTGCCGTTCTTCTTCCACGGCTGGGTGCTGGTCGAGATCGCCTGCGCGAACTCGACCATCAGCGTATCGCGCACGCGCGCCAGCTCGGCCTGCTGGACATCGGGAAGGTGGTCGAGATCGACGCGCATGATCATTTCCTAGCTGTGGCGGGCCGTGTCCTCAATGTTCCCTTGGAGCTTCGCGAAACTCCATGAGATGCACCATGGCGGATCCGAGCAGCCGCTCAACTTCGGCAACGGTGATGTCGAGCTCGGCGGCGATCTGGAAATAGTCGAGGTCGCGGTAGCGTGCCCGGTCGAACACCTGGCGTTCGGGCTCGGGCATGGCGTCGAGCGCATTGCGCAGTCTGCGAAGATCGCGGTTCATGATCGTTCTCCTGTCGCATGGCCGGCCGGAGCCGGGGGAGAAAGGCGCCGCGGGCCCGCGATGCGAGGCGGGGCGCACCCGAAGGGCCGAAACGCAGTGGCGGACATGGGCGAAGCCCATGTTGCGCGCCGCCGACGCGGGCCAGGACAGCCTCGCCCGGGTCTGGCTGTGCGAGGCGACGATCAACGCCGCCGATGGTCGAGGATCGCGATGCCGGCCGTGCGGGCCTTGTCGAAGAGGTTGTCCTGGATGCCGCCGCCGGGAAAGATGATGATCCCGCGAGGCATCATGCCGATCACCTGGTCGTTGCGCTTGAATGGTGCCGCCGCCCGGCTGTGCCTGGCGAAGTCGGGTGCAATCGGCACCTGCGGCACCTTGCGCTCGCGAGCCCAGAGCGCCGCGATGTGCTCGACACCGGTGCGCGAGGCGCCATGGAGGAGCACCATTTGCGGATGGCGGCCATGCACTTCATCGAGCACCTGGAAGACCTTGCGATGGTCGCAATAATCGGCACCGCCGCTCAAATAGATGCGCTCGCCGGCAGGCACGAGCAGCCTGGCGTCGGCATGGCGCCGTTCGTTGACGAACTCGCGGCTCTCGATCACCGCGGCGGTCATAGCGCGGCGGTTGAGCATCGATCCGCTGCGCGGCAGCCAGGGCCTGCGGAGATGATGGCGGAACTGCTCGGCAAAGGCCTCGCGGAACGCCTCCATCGCGTCGCGGCGCTCGATCATGGTGCGCCCTTCAGCGATCGCGGTCTCCAGCTCGACCGATTTGACTTCGGAGCCGTCCTGGTCGCGTTGCAGCCGGCGCTGGCCGAGCTCGTTGCCGTCCAAGTCGCGCTCGATTCGCTCGATCGCGCGGTGAAAGACATTGGTGAAGCCCCAGAGCAGATCCTCCAGGTCGGGCTCGAGGCGGGTGTCGCCGAGACAGGCGATCATCGCATCGAAAGTGTCGGCGGCGGCGCCTTCGACCATCCGGCCCTCGGGCAGCGGGCGGGGATCGAGGTCGTCGTCGAACGGCCTGCGCCCGAACAGTTCGAGTTCCTGGAGAAGCTCTGAGAATTGCGAGCCCTGCGGCTCCTCGCGATCGTCGTCGATCATGGCCTGTCTCCCGTCTGTTGCCGCGCCCTCGCGGCCTTCCGGCGACACGAGACGGCATGCCGGCGCGGGCGCGCACCTCCCGCGGGAGGCCGGAGCGCAAGCGGAGGACGGCAAAGCCGGCTATTTTGCTTCGCGATGCAAAGCGGGTGCGCGCACCCGCGGCGGAAAATAGCCGGGCGGCGCCGTTGCGCGCCCGTGCCGCTTGCCGATCCGTCGCCCTTTCGAAGGCCGGGCGCGGCTCTCGCAGATGGCAGGAATGGCGTTGGCGTGCGATCGGCGGCGCCCCGCGGTCAGGACAATTGCAGCGCATCCTCGGGCTGGAGCTGCGGGTGCAGATGTCGGACCAACGCCTCGACCCCATCGGCACACAGGTCGCTGTTGAAATCGTCGAGCCGGGAAGCAAGCGGCAGCAGCTCGACACCCGCCAACGCCGCGCGCTCCGACAAGGCGGCGAACGCCATCTTCCCCGCGCTATCGGCTTCGCGCGCGACATAGAGGCGGCGCAGCGCCGCCGGGGAATTAAGCGCGGCGAGATGGTTGGCGGACAGGCCCGCGATCATCGGCATGCGTGGCAGCACCATGCGGAGCGATAGCATGGTTTCGACGCCTTCGCCGAAGACCATGACCGGGCCGGCGGCACCAAAGCGGACGCCGTTGCCGAGCAGGTTGCCCATCGCCCGTCGCGGCCGCGCGAGCCGGGCCTTGGCGCAGTCGCGCGGATCGAGCCAGGTCCGCTGAACCCCGCTGACGGTGCCGTCCTCGTCGGTGACCGCCGCGATCAGTGCCGGCATCGCCGAGGGGGTGCCGGGCGGATCGTCGGTGCTGCGTCGATGCCAGCAGCGCGGATGGAAGCGGAGCCACCGCTCGCCGCGTAGGCCGGTGATGCACCGGGTGAGCAGATAGCGCTCGGTGACCGTCGCGCCGATCAGCCCGGACGCGGCGAACAGGCGCTGGGCTGCCTGTGGCGACCCCTGCGGCGACGGCGTGCCCTCGAGCTCGGAGCGAGGCTGCGGTAAAGACAGAAAGCGGCGCGCCTCGGCGAGCGTGTCGGTCAGCGCCAAATGTCCGCAATGGATGCCGATCAGGTCGAGCAAGTCGCCATGTTCGCCGGTTGCGGCATCGGTCCATTTGCCGGCCGCGCCCTTGCCGCGATCGGGGCCCTTCAACCGTACATACAGGCTATGTCCCTTGGATCCGTGAGCATCCCCCACGATCCAGTAGCGACCGTTGCGATGCCCGGCGGGCAGATAGTGGCGGCAGACGACTTCGGCACGCTGTGCGAGCTGCCGGGACAGGTCCGAGGCCTGGGCCATGATCGGCTCCCGCAAAAGGAGGGGACCCGCCGCGCACAGCGGATCCCCAAATTGGCCGGGCTATTCGGCGGCGATGGCGAGCGGCGCTTCGTCCTCACTGTCCAACAGCGGCTCGGCACCCGACGCGGCCTCCGCCGGCGCCACCGGCGGGACCGGCTCGGGCTCTGTCGACGTGCGCAGCGGCTCGGCGAGCCACCCGCTGCCCGCAAGCAGCGTCTCTGCCTCGCGCGCCATGTCGGATTTCTTGAAGCCGGTGAGGCGCCCCGAGGTCTCAGCACCTTTGGCTTCCTCGACCGCGGCGAGGATCCGCAGCTTGGTCACACGCCCGAGATAATTATCGACCGTCGCGGACCAGCCCGCCGCGACCGGATCGAGCCCGGCCGCGCGGGCGAGGATGTGCGAATGCTCGATCCTGCCGGCGACCGCCCGTGCCGACACCCGGCCCTCATTATAGCGGTTGGCCGGTTCCCACACCGCATTGATGCCGAACGCGGCGCAGTGCGCGAACAGCAACGCCTGGTCGTCGGCGCCGAGGCCGGCGAGCATCTCCCAGAGCTGGTCCGGATCGTCGGGCAGGCGCTCCGCCCATTGCGCATGACGCTGGTCGATCGCCCGCGCAGGGGCAGAGTCGGCGAGGCCCGGTGCCTGGGTGCCGAGGTTCCCGCCGCGCATCGAGATGCCCACGCAGCTCTGGGCGCTCGAATAGGCGTAGAAGGTGTCGAGCACGATCGCGTGCAGCACCGCGGCGAACGCCACCTGCGGGCTCAGCGCGACCGCGTTGCGCAGCGCCAGTGTCCGCCAGGTGGTGAGCTCGGTGACGAGCCGATCGGGGAGCGGCTTGCGCAGGTCGTCGGGATCTTCGTCCTCGTCGGTCGGCTCGCTTTGCCCGACGGTGACGCCGGCAGCGCCATCCTCGGCGTCGGCCTCGGGCTCGCGCACCTCGACCTCTTCCTCCTCCTCATCGGCGACCACCGGCTCGTCCTCGGGGCGGACATAGCCGCGATCGACGTCGAGATTGCCGAGATGGTCGATCGTCACGAACACGCCGGCGCGCGCCATCTCGTCCGGATCATAGGTAAGGGGCCGCTGCACCAGCCCGGCGATCTCCTCGTCGATCGCATTCACGCGGACATGGACCTCGTCGGGAATGTCGCGTGCCTCCGCCCATTCGGCCTCGAGCGCGTCGGCTTCCGCACGAAGCGCTGCCAGCCGTGCTTCCTGCTCGCCGGTCAGCTCGGGCTGCGCGCCTTCGATCGGACGCATGCCGTCGTCATAGCGGTATGGCAGGTCGACCGCGGCGACGACCCATTTCCAGCCCTCCATGCCGACGCCCTCGGCCAGGGCGCCGAGCTTGTCGGCCACCAGCGTCTCAAGCAGGCCGACATCCTGCAACCAGCCGCCAGCGTCGTCCTCGAACAGGTCGCGCAGCACATAGCCCCCCGCCGCGACATAGGCGTCGAGGCCGACGAAGCGCGCGCGCTTGTCGGTCGCGCGCACCGCCTGCTCGGTGAGCTTGCTGCGGATCATCCAGGGCTGCTTGTTGTGGCTCGACTGGAGCTGCTCCCAGACCTGCTCCTGGCGCGCATGGTCCTCGGAGACCGAGAAGGCCATCAACTGCTCGAGCGTCATGCCGTCCTCGGCATAGACATGGTGGAGCTTGGGCGAGACCGAGGCGAGGCGCAGACGCTGCTTGACCACTGCGGGCGTGGTCATGAACGTCGCGGCGATCGTCTCGATGCCGGTGCCCTGGCCGGCGAGCTGGTGCATTGCGCGGAACTGGTCGAGCGGGTGCAGCGCCTCGCGGTGCGTATTCTCGGCGAGCGAATCCTCCTCCGCGGAGATCTCGTCATCCTCGCGCACGATGCATGGCACCGGCGCGTTCCGGGCCAGCCGCTTCGCCTTGACGAGCTGCTGGAGTGCGCGGAAGCGGCGGCCGCCGGCGGGGACCTCGAACTTGCCGGTGGGATTGCCCTCGCCGCCGCGCTCGGCGCGCACGGTGAGGCTCTGCAGCAGCCCGCGACGCGCGATGTCCGCGGCGAGCGCGTCGATCGAGACGCCGGCCTTCACGCGCCGGACGTTCGACTGGCTGAGCACCAGCAGGTTGAACGGAATGTCCCGGGATGCGCTGAGCGCGATCTTGCTATGCTTGGTCATGGGTCTTCTCCATGACGGGCAGCCGGGAGACTCTCTCTCGGCCTTCAACCCGTCATGAAGCCGGCGCAGCCCTCTACCTCTGAAGGAGGAGAGGACCGCGCCGACACCGCACCCCCCGTACGTGGCGCCTACCCCACCGCAGCGAGGAGCTTTGCCGCCTTGCCCTCCAGATCGAGCCGCGCATCCTGATGGGCACGCTCCCGCGCGAGCGCAGTGATCCCCTGGACGAAGTCGAAGATCGAGGCGGGCGGATGCCCCTCCTCGTCGAGCACAGTGGCGATGATCCTGCCGGTCTCGGCCTTGGAGAAGCCGCGCTTGCGCAGGAAGTCCTGCCGGTCGTCGTCGGTGCGCGCGACGATCCTGGCCCGCGCTGCCATGATGCCCGACAGGAAGGGCTGCGGCGACGAGGTCGCGAAATTCTCGAGTGCCGGCGCCGCCTCGTGCGCGAAGCGGCTGGCGGCGAACTTCGAATGGCGGATGCTGATCTCCTCGAAGCCTTCCGCACCCCAGATGTTGCGGTTCATGCACACCGCCCGGAGGTAGAAGCTCGCCATGCCGAGCGTCTTGGCGCCGACCTCGCTGTTCCAGCAGTAGAAGCCGCGGAAGAACAGGTCGGGGTCGCCACCCGGCAGCCGGCCCGCCTCGATCGGATGGGCATCGTCGACGAGGAACAGGAAGACGTCGCGGTCGCTCGCATAGAGGGTGGTGGTGTCCTTGCTGACCTCGACATGGGGGTTGTGGGTCATGGTCGACCAATCGAGCAGGCCGGGGACCTTCCAGCGCGTGTCGCCGGTGCCATTGCCGGCAATCCTCATCACCGCCCCGACCAGCTCATGATCCCAGATCCGGCCGTAGTCGGGTCCGGTCACGGCGCGCAGCTCGGTACGCCCGTCCTCGGTCTCGAGCGTCTTCATCAGCTCGGCGCGGTGGCTGAGCAGCCCGTGCTGGAGGTTGATGCCGGCGAGCGGTGCCGGAAGCTCGCGCAGGTAGCCGGACGGCGCGCCGACCAGGGTGCAGAGCTGGCCGAACGACCAGTGCGTCGGCGCGACCGGCTCGTCGCGCCCCGGCACGATCAGCGCCAGCCGCTCGGCATTGTCTCGGCTCGCCTCGACCCGGACTTCGCGAGTCTCGACGGTGCGCGTGGTGGCGCGGCGCGCCCGCGCCAGAGTCGCGGCATGCAGCTCGCTGAGTGACAAATAGCGCTCGTCGTCGGGCCGCGAGAACCATTCAGACGAGACCCGGCCGATGCGCGAGCCGCGCGAGATGTCGACCTTATAGGGGGTGGTGGGCCTGGGCGGCGCGGATGCGTGATCGAGTATAGTGGCCATGGAAATTCTCCGCGACGGGCGCCGAGAGACTCTCTCTCAGCCCTGACCCGTCACGGCCGAACCGGCCGCCCTCTTCCTCTCCTCGGCCGCGGTGTCGCGGGGCGCCGCGCCTCGCAGCAGTATGTGAGTCCAGACCGAGGCTCGGCGTCAGGGGAATGCCC